>NZ_JAAGPK010000006.1:0-107912 GCF_017104685.1 Burkholderia sp. Tr-20355
TGCTCGACGACATCATTGCGCACGCGCACGTCGAGGCGGTCAATGCGTTCGGCGATGCGGTGAAGGAGGCCGGCAAGGCGTCGCCCGAAGGCGAGGGCAACTGGGCGAAATCGACGTTCGAGGATCTGGTGCAGTACAACGACGGCTTCCGCACGAACCTGATCGGCACGCCGCGGCAGATCGCGGAGCGCATTGTCGCGCTGAAGGCGATCGGCGTCGATCTGGTGCTGGCCGGGTTCCTGCATTTCATCGAGGAAGTCGAGTACTTCGGCAAGAAGGTGCTGCCGCTCGTGCGCGAACTCGAAAGCCGCCAGCAGCCGGTCGCGGCCTGACCCGGAGCGAGACGCATGACTCAGACCGCACCGCCGCTGCTCGCACTCGAGCGCATCTCGCTGTCGTTCAAGGGCGTCAAGGCCGTCACCGACATCAGTTTCGAGGTGGCGGCGGGCGAAATCTGCGCGCTGATCGGACCCAACGGCGCGGGCAAGAGTTCGCTGCTCAACGTGATCAATGGCGTATATCGGCCGGAGCAGGGTGCCGTCCGGTTCGACGGGCAGGTGTACCGGCGCATGGATCCGTATCGCGCCGCGCACCGAGGCATCGCGCGCACGTTCCAGAATCTCGCGCTGTTTCGCCGGATGAGCGTATTCGACAACGTGCTCACGGGGCGCAACCTGCATCGACGCAGCACCTGGCTGGAGCAGACGCTGCATGTCGGACGCGCACGCCATGACGAGGCCGAACAACGCAGGTACGCGGAACGTGTGATCGAGAAACTCGACCTGCAGGCCCATCGCGACACGGTGGTCGGCACGCTGTCGTATGGCTTGCAAAAACGCGTTGAACTGGCGCGCGCGCTCGCGGCCGCGCCGCGCCTTTTGTTGCTCGACGAGCCGATGGCCGGGATGAACGCCGACGAGAAGCATGCGATGGCCGAATACGTGCTCGATGCCAACGCGCATCTCGGGGTGACCGTGGTGCTGATCGAGCATGACATCGGCGTCGTGATGGGCGTGTCCGATCACGTGGTGGTGCTTGATTACGGCAGGAAAATCGCCGACGGCAGGCCCGACGAGGTGCGCAGGCATCCGGATGTGCTGGCGGCCTATCTGGGCACCCGTCACTGACGGGAACGGACGACAACGGGGGGGTAATGGAGTTCTTCATCGAGGTGCTGACCGGCGGGTTGCTTGCGGGCGTGATGTACTCGCTTGTCGCGATCGGTTTCGTGCTGATTTACAAGGCGTCCGGCATTTTCAACTTTGCGCAGGGCGCGCTCGTGCTGTTCGGCGCGCTGACCTACGTGAGCCTTGTCGAGCGCGGCTGGAGCGGATGGCTCGCGTTTGTCGCCACGCTCGGCGCGCTGGTCGTGATCGCGATCCTGACGGGGAGGTTGGTGTTGCGCCCGCTCGTGAACCGGCCGCCCATCGTGCTGTTCATGGCGACGCTTGGCCTGAGCCTGGTGCTCGAGGGCGGGGCGCAACTGCTCTGGGGCGCGCAGGTGCACGGTCTCGAACTCGGCATCGACGACAAGCCGCTGCATCTGGCCGGCGTCATGGTCAGCCAGTTCGATCTGTTCGCGGCTGCGACGGCGGGCGCGCTGGTGCTTGGACTGTCGCTGTTCGCGCGAGGAACCCGCCTTGGCCTGTCGCTGCGTGCGGTGGCCGACGATCCGCTTGCCGCACTGGCGGTTGGCGTGCGTCTGCCGCGCGTATGGGCGGTCGTCTGGGCGCTGGCGGGGTTCACGAGTCTCGTCGCCGGGCTATTGTGGGGCGCTCGGCTCGGCGTGCAGTTTTCGCTTTCGCTGGTCGTGCTCAAGGCGCTGCCGGTGCTGATCATCGGCGGCTTTTCGTCGATCGGCGGCGCGATCGCGGGAGGGCTGCTGGTCGGTGCCACCGAGAAGCTGGCCGAGGTTTACGCGGGTGGGCTGATCGGCGACGGCATCGAGAACTGGTTCCCCTATCTGATGGCGATGCTGTTCCTGCTGGCGCGGCCGTACGGCCTGTTCGGCGAGCCGCCCGTCGAGCGTGTCTGAGGGAAGTCACATGGAATTGACGAATACCGCTTCGGTCCCCGTATCGCGTCGCGTGAACCCGCGCCGGTGGATCGCGCCGGGTGTGCTTGCGCTCGTCGCGTTCGTTGGCGTGCCGCTGTGGGCGAACGATTACTGGCTCAATGCGATTCTGGTGCCGTTTCTGATCCTGTCGATCGCGGGACTCGGCCTCAACCTCTTGACCGGCTATGCGGGGCAGCTTTCGCTGGGTTCGGCGGCATTCATGTCGATCGGGGCCTACGCGAGCTACAACCTGCTCGTGCGCGTGCCGGCGCTGCCGTTGCCGGCGAGTCTGCTGCTTGGCGGGGGCGTGAGTGCCGCGGTCGGCGTGCTATTCGGGTTGCCCAGCCTGCGCATCAAGGGTTTCTATCTGATCGTCTCCACGTTGGCCGCGCAATTTTTCGTGGTCTGGCTGTTTACCCGCGTGAGCTGGTTTTCGAACAACGATACGTCGGGTGTGCTGAGCGCGCCGCTGCTTGAGATCGGTCGCTGGCACATCGACAAGCCGGCGTCGCGCTATCTGTTGGTGCTCGGCGTCGCGACGGTGCTATTCGCACTGGGAGCGAGCGTCGTGAAAAGCGAGCTGGGGCGGCGCTGGATGGCGGTGCGCGACATGGATACGGCGGCGCGCGTGATCGGCATTCCGATCGGTCGGACCAAACTGCTCGCGTTTGCGCTGAGTTCCTTCGTGCTGGGGATTGCCGGCGCACTCTGGGCCTTCGCTTACCTCGGCACGATTGAACCGGACGGCTTCAGCCTCAACCTGTCGTTCCAGATCCTGTTCATCATCATCATCGGCGGCATGGGCAGCATCGGCGGAAATTTCCTCGGCGCCGCCTTCATCGTGCTGCTCCCGATCCTGCTGTCGAACGCGGGCGGCGAGCTCGCGCGAGTCGGAATCGGCGGCGAACAGTTGCAGAACCTGCAGAAGATCGTATTCGGCAGCCTCGTCATCGTGTTCCTGGTCAAGGAACCGGACGGGCTTGTACGATTGGTCCAGGTGGCGTGGGCGCGATTCCTGCACAGGAAATGAAGCCGTGTCGACGGGGAATTTTTTTAGTTATATCAACAAGGAATGCTAAGCATATGAGAAATATTAGAAAACGATTTTCAGGGTTGGCGTGGAGAAAATGGGTTGGCGCCTTTGCCGCCGTGCTTGCGCTCTCTCCGGCGGCCGTGCCGCAGGCGCGAGCGGCGGGCGCGGAATACTTCCCGCTGCAAAGTTACCGTGTCGGTCCGTACGCGGCGGGCGGCAGCGGCTTCTTCGGCGGCTTTATCGACTACCTGCAGCTGATCAATGCGCGCGACGGCGGCGTCAATGGTGTCAAGCTGGTGTGGAAGGAGTGCGAGACCGAATACGTCGTGGAAAAGGGTGTCGAGTGCTACGAACGCCTGAAGAACAGCGGTCCCGACGGCGCTCCGGCCGCGGCCACCAATCCGCTGTCGGTTGGTATCGCGTATGCGACGCTCGACCGTTCCACGGCCGACAGGATCCCGCTCATTACGATCAACCACGGACGTACCGACTCCACGGACGGTTCCGTGTTCCCGTACGTGTTTCCGCTGCAGCTGAATCCGTACAGCGAGGTGTCGGCGATCGTCAACTACGTCGGGCAGCGCTCGGGCGGACTGGCGAGCCTGAAGGGGAAGAAGATCGTCGTGCTCTATCACGGCTCGCCGTATGGCCGCGAGACGATTCCCGTGGTCGATCTGCTGGCGAAGAAATACGGCTTCATCGTGACCCAGATCGAGGTTCCGCACCCGGGTAACGAGCAGGGTTCGCAGTGGCTGAAGATTCACCAGATCAATCCCGACTGGGTGATCCTGCGCGGCTGGGGCGTGATGAACCCGGTGGCGATCAAGACCGCACAGAAGGTCGGGTATCCGGTCGACCACATCATCGGCAACATCTGGAGCAATTCGGAGGAGGACGTGCGCCCGGCCGGCGATGCGGCCAAGGGCTTCATCTCGATCACCACGCACCCGTCGGGAACGGATTACCCGGTGCTGCAGGCGATCAACCAGTTCGTGATCAAACCGGGTAACGGCAACCTCAAGGATCCCGCGCGCTTCGGCACCGTGTACTACAACCTCGGCGTGGTGAACGGCATCCTGAATGTCGAGGCGGTGCGCGTCGCGCAGCGCAAGTACGGCAACAAGCCGCTGACGGGCGAGCAGGTGCGCTGGGGCTTCGAGCATCTGAATCTCGACGACGCCCGGCTCAAGCAGCTCGGCGCGCTCGGTCTCGTGCAGCCGCTCAAGCTGTCCTGCGCGGACCACGAAGGGGGCGGCGCGGTGCGTTTTCAGCAATGGGATGGTGCCAAGTGGCACGTGATCAGCGATTGGGTGCAGGCCGATCGCGCGCTGCTGCGCCCGATCATCGAGAAGTCGGCGCTCGCCTATGCGAAGGAAAAGGGCATCACGCCGCGCGATTGCAGCAAGGAGCCGTGAGCATGAGCGCCCCGATCCTGCAGGTCGACGAGATTGCCGTAACTTACAGCCAGATCATTCCCGCGTTGCGCGGGGTGTCGCTGACGGTCCCCGAGGGCGCGATCGTTGCGCTGCTCGGCGGCAACGGGGCGGGCAAGACCACGACGCTCAAGGCACTGTCGAGCCTGGTGCATGCCGAGCGCGGCGAATTGACGAGCGGCCGCGTCGTCTATCGCGGCGAGGACGTCACGCGTGTCGAGCCGTGGACGCTGGTTGAGCGTGGTCTGGTCCAGGTACTCGAAGGGCGTCGCTGTTTCGGACACCTGTCGGTCGAGGAGAACCTGCGGATCGGTTCTTTCGCGCGGCGCTCGAAGCGGATCGAGATCGACACGGATCTGGAGCGGATCTACACGATCTTTCCACGCCTGAAGTTGAAGCGGAAAGCCTTGGCCGGCTATACGTCGGGCGGTGAACAGCAGATGCTCGCGATTGGCCGGGCGCTGATGGCGCACCCGTCACTCGTGTTGCTGGACGAGCCGTCGATGGGACTTGCGCCGCTGGTTGTCGAGGAGATTTTCGAGGTCGTCGCGACGCTCAACCGTGACGAGGGCGTGAGTTTCCTGCTCGCCGAGCAGAACGCGTCGATTGCGTTGCGCTTTGCCGGTTATGGCTACGTGCTGGAAAGCGGTCGAGTCGTCGCGCATGGCACGTCGGCGGAACTCAGGGAGCTCGATGCTTTACGGGATGCCTATCTTGGCGGTACGCCGGTCGAATATGCGGCCAGACGGGCACAACGGACGTTGGTGACGACTTCGGCATGACGGGGCCGCCGTTCGGAAGTCGGACAGGATGCGCAATCGACAGCATCGGGCCGAGCGATGTCCCGAGCTCGCCGTCGTCGCTCCTGCTTGCCGCGTTTCGACAGCCGTGGCGCCGATCGTGCGAGAACCCGGCATTGCATCGACCCGCGCGCGCTGCGGATGATGATTTCACGAATACATGATGAGTCTCGATATTTTCTGGTTTCTGCCCACTTCGGGCGATACGCGCTATCTCGGCAGATCGGATTTCGGCCGTCAGGCAACGAACGCTTACCTGCGCAGGATTGCGGTTACGGCCGACGAACTCGGTTACGACGGTCTGCTGATTCCGACGGGCGCTTCCTGTCTCGATCCGTGGGTGACGGCGGCCAGCCTCATTCCGGTCACGCAGCGTATCAAGCTGCTGGTGGCGCTGCGGACATCACTTGGCAATCCGACGGCATCCGCACGCCAGGCGGCCTCGCTGGACCAGGCCCTCGGCGCGGGGCGGCTGTTGCTGAATGTCGTGCCGGGCGGCGACGCAACCGAGCTTGCTGCCGATGGCGTGTTTTACAGCCACGACGAGCGATACGAGGCCAGCGACGAATTTCTCACGATCTGGCGTCGTCTGTTGCTGGGCGAGAAAGTCGATTTCGACGGCAAGCACCTGAAGGTGCAGGGCGCGCAGAACTTCTTCCCACCGGCGAGCAAGCCTTATCCGCCGCTGTATTTCGGCGGCTCCTCGCCAGCGGCGCACGAGTTGGCCGCGAAGCATGTCGATGCCTATTTGACCTGGGGTGAACCGCCCGATGCCGTGGCGGAGAAGATCGCCGACGTGCGTCGGCGCGCCCGGCAGTATGGTCGCGAGATTCGTTTTGGCGTGCGGCTGCATGTCATCGTGCGCGAAACCAGCGAGGAGGCATGGGCGGACGCAGATCGACTGATCAGTCACCTGACCGACGAGGAAATCGCGGCGGCACAGCGCAACTATGCGAGCATGGATTCAGTCGGGCAGAAACGGATGGCGGCGTTGCACGGCGGCAGCCGTGAAACACTGGTGGTCGGTCCCAATTTGTGGGCCGGCGTCGGCCTCGTGCGCGGAGGGGCGGGCACGGCGCTGGTCGGAAGCGCGGAAGAGGTGGTCGCGCGACTCAACGAGTATGCGGACCTCGGTGTGGACAGTTTCGTGTTGTCCGGCTATCCGCATCTGGAAGAGGCGATTCGTTTCGCGGAATTGGTGTTTCCGCTGCTGCCCGGCAAAACACCGGTCACGTTGCGCGATCGGACGCTCACCGGTGGCGCGTTCGATATCCGGGCCAACTGACCCGCTTGGGGAAGCCCGGACGGATGCGATCGCGCGTTTTGCGACAGCCTGCCTCCGTCCAGGCAACGCTGATTACGCGATATAGAAAGCTCGAATACTTGGTTGGGCGCGCACGGATGCTTCGCTAGTATCCAACGCTCCCATTCGAGCGGGAACCGGACGGTTCCCGGTTGCGCCGCCCGTTGCGGCGATTCGCGACTTTCCAACTGCCGACATGTCTTCCCACTTGATTCCCGACGGCACGGCCGGCGACATCACGCGCCGGCTGGCCGAGGCGATCGCGTGCGCCGAACCCGCGCGTGATCCGTCCGCGATCGCTGCCGCGCGGCGCGGCCTGCTCGACTTTCTTGCCGCCGCGTTCGCCGGCGCTCGCGACAACGGTTACCGCAAGCTGCTGGCGGTGTGCGCTCGAGAATCGACCGGCGCGGCAGCGGTGATCGGCAGTGCGATTCCGGCATCGTCGCAACATGCCGCGCTGCTCAACGGTTATGCAGGCCACGCGCTCGACTACGACGACGTGCACAGCAGCGTGCGCGGCCATCCAGGCACCGTGCTGCTGCCGGCGCTGCTCGCGCTCGCGCAGGTGCGCGCCCGCAGCGCGCTCGAACTGCTCGATGCATACGTCGTCGGCGTCGAGACGATGGCGCGAATCGGTCTCGCGCTCGGTAGCCGCCACTACGAACTCGGTTTCCACAACACCGCGACGCTCGGCACGCTCGGCGCGGCGGCGGCCGCCGCACGTCTGCTCGGGCTCGATGCGGCGGCCACCGAAAACGCGCTCGGCATCGCCGCGACGCAATCGGCCGGGCTGCGGCTGCAGTTCGGTAGCGAGGTCAAGCCGTTGCACGCGGGCCTGGCGGCGCGCGCGGGGCTGCTCGCCGCGGAACTCGCCGAGGCCGGCCTGGCCGGCGCACCGGGCGCACTCGACGGCCCGGAGGGATTCTTCGCCGTGTTCGGCGGCGGCGCGTCGCAACCGGCGCGCGTGCTGGCCGACTGGGGCGCGCCGTGGCAGATCGTGGCGCCGGGGCTGTACTTCAAGCCGTGGCCGTGCTGCACGGCAACTCATTACGCCGTGCAGGCCGCGCTCGATTTGCGCGCCCGCCATCGCATCGCGCCGGCGGACATCGACGGCATCGCGGTCACGTTCCCGCCCGGCGGCGATACGCCGCTGTCGAACCGACTACCGGCCACCGGCCTCGAAGCGCGCTTCAGCGTGGAATACGCGGTGGCCGCCGCACTGACGGACGGGCCGCCCGGTGTCGCGACGTTCGCCGACGTGCCCGTGCGCGGCGACCTGACCGCGCTCGCCACACGCGTGACGCGGCGCCACGATGCCGCGGCGCCGCGCGCGTCGACCGATCCCGCGACGCGTTTCTCGGTCGTCGAGATTGCGCTGCGCAACGGCGACACGCTGCGGCAACGCACCGAACGCCTCGTCGGTGCCGATGACCTTGCCGCGAAGTTCGCGGACGCGACCGCTCACGATCCCGCACTCGCGTTCGTCCCGGCACTGATCGACACGATGCGAAGCACGGCCGATCTCGCCCGGCTTTTCCACACCTTTACGCCGCTTCAATCATGAGCACCGATCGCAGCACACTTTCCCGCCGCCAGATGCGTCTCGGGTTGTTCCTCCAGGGCGCTGGACACCACGTCGCCGGTTGGCGCCACCCCGATGCCGAATCCGGCAGCGAGAACTTCGATCTCATGCGCCGCGTCGTGCAGACCGCCGAGCGCGCGAAGTTCGACATGGTCTTCCTGGCCGACGGCCTGACGAGCGGCCCCGACGCGCATCCGTCGATGGCCATGCGCTTCGAGCCGCTGAGCCTGCTGTCGGCGCTCGCGATGCATACGCGGCGCATCGGCCTGGCGGCGACCGCGTCGACGACGTACAGCGAGCCTTACCATATCGCGCGGGTGTTCGCCTCGCTCGACCACCTGAGCGGCGGGCGCGCGGCATGGAACGTCGTGACGACTTCATACGACCGCACCGCCGCGAATTTCACGCGCGGCAATCATCCGGATCACGCGCAGCGCTACGAGATGGCCGGCGAATTTGTCGATGTCGTGAAGGGGCTGTGGGACAGCTGGGACGATGACGCGGTCGTCAGGGACAAGGCGCGCGGTGTGTATTTCGACCCGGCGAAGGTGCACACGCTCGATCACGCCGGACACTTCTTCAACGTGAAGGGGCCGCTCAACGCGTCGCGCCCGCCACAGGGCCATCCGGTCGTGATCCAGGCCGGCTCGTCGGGCCCCGGCCAGGAGCTAGCCGCGCGCACCGCGGAAGTCGTGTTCACTGCGCAGCAGACGCTCGAGGAAGCGCAGGCTTTCTATCGCGACCTGAAGGGGCGGCTCGCGGCATACGGCCGCGCCCGGGACGCAATTGCCGTGATGCCGGGCGTATTCCCGGTGATCGGCCGCACCGAGCAGGAAGCCAAGGACAAATATGCGCAGCTCCAGCAATGGACCGATACGTCCGGCGCGCTGACGCTGCTGTCGGACCGTCTCGGCCACGACGTGTCGAAGTATCCGCTCGACGGCCCGCTGCCCGACCTGCCCGAATCCGACCAGTTGAAGAGCCGCGCGAAGCTGCTGACCGATCTCGCGCGCCGCGAGAACCTCACGCTGCGCGAACTCTATTATCTCGTCGCCGGCGCACGCGGGCATCGGATCGTGTGGGGCACGCCGACGCAGGTCGCGGACGCGCTCGAGGAGTGGTTCGATGGCGGCGCCGCAGACGGCTTCAACATCATGCCGCCCTATTTCCCGGGCGGACTCGACGATTTCGTCGAGCATGTCGTGCCGGAACTGCAACGGCGCGGCTTGTTCCGCACCGAATACGAGGGCACGACGCTGCGCGACCATCTCGGGCTCGCGCGCCCGCCGAGCCGCTACGCCGCGCGTTGAGTCAGACCGCGAAGCGCGTCAGGTCCAGGGCGATCGGCGCGTCGTCGCGGCTTGCGTGGGCGCGGCTGGTCGGGCCGAGCGCATGGGCGAGGAAGGCCCGCGTGCGCGGGCTTTGCGGCGCGCGGAACAGTTGCGCGGCCGGCCCGTGCTCGACGATCACGCCCGCCTCGGTGAAGTAGACGACGTCGCTGATTTCCTCGGCGAACCGCATCTCGTGCGTGACGAGCACGCAGGTCATGCCGTCGCGCACGAGATCGCGAATCACCGCCAGCACGTCGCCGACGGTTTCCGGATCGAGCGCGGACGTCACCTCGTCGAACAGGATCAGGTCGGGCTGCATCGCGAGCGCGCGGGCGATCGCGACGCGCTGCTGCTGGCCGCCCGACAGCTCGCCGGGGTAGGCATGCGCCTTGTCCGCGAGACGCACGCGTTCGAGCAGTGCGTGTGCGGTGCGCACCGCGTCGGTGCGATCGCGGCCGAGAATCCGTACCGGCGCGACGACGAGATTGTCGATCACGCTCAGGTGCGGAAACAGGTTGTATTGCTGGAACACGAAACCGACCCGCTTGCGCAGCGCGATTTCGTCGCGCTCCGATGCGAGCCGGTCGACGCGCGTGCCGTCGACGTCGATCAGGCCGCGCTGCGGCCGCAACAGCCCGGTGATGCAGCGCAGGATCGTGGATTTGCCGGAGCCGGACGGACCGATGATGGACACGGCCTGACCGCGGTGCACGTCGAGATCGATGCCGCGCAGCACGGGCGTCGTACCGTAGGACAGATGCACGTCGCGCAGGCGGACGAGCGGCTCGTCCGCGCCGCGCGGAGTTTCAGTGGAATGCATGACGTCGTTCGAGAAGGCGGGTGAAACGGGCGATCGGGTAGCAGTACGCGAAAAACAGGCCGAGTACCGTGAAATAGACGACGACGGTGAAGTCGGCACGCGCGACGGTGTTGCTCGCGACCTGCGCGGTGTCGAGGAGGTCGTGCACGCCGACCAGCGACGCGAGCGCGGTCGCCATCGCAATGCTCGCATACAGGTTCATCCACGGCGGCAGCATGCGGCGTACGCATTGCGGCAGGATGATCCAGCGGAACACCTGCACGCGGCTGAACGCGAGCGAGCGGGCGGCGTCCCACTGCGCATGCGGAATCGACTGGATCGCGCCGCGGAAGATTTCCGCGAAGTTCGCGCTCGCGGGCAGCGCGAGGCCGAGCGTCACCTTGAACCAGTCCGGAAACGGCAGCGCCGCATGGCCGAACCTGATCTCGAACGGGAATACGTAGGTCGAAAAATAAATCAGCACGAGAAGCGGCGCGTTGCGGAACACTTGCACGTACGCGCGCGCCATGACGCGTGCGATGCCGAGCCGCGACAGCGTCAGCGGGCCGAGCACGAGGCCGGCGAGCGTGCCGATCGCGATCGCGATCGCGCTGATGCCGATGTTGACCAGCATCGCCTTGCCGAGCGCCGGCAGCCACGTGGCGAGCGCGACGAGGGTCGGGTGATGGCGGGCCGCGACGGCCAGCGCGACGACGGCCAGTGCGGTCAGTGTCGCCGCGACGGCGGGCCATCGTACGACGCGCACGGGCTGTGCGCGCAAGTCAATGGCCATAGCCGGGTATCCTCAGGCGGTGTTCCAGCCAGCGTCCCGCGAGGTTGACCGCGAACGTGAGCGCGCCGAAGAAGAGCAGGATCAGGATCATCAGCTCGAGCACGTTGTCGCGCTGCGTCCAGATCATGATCGACGCATAGGTGACGTCGCCGACGGCGATCGCCGAGGCGACCGTCGTCATCTTCACGAGGTCGACCAGGTTGTTGACGAGCGCGGGCAGCGCGAAGCGCACCGCGAGCGGCAGTTGCACGTGCCAGAGCCGCTGGCGGCGGCTGTAGCCGAGCGATTGCGCTGCCTCGAGCGTTGCGCGCGGGACCGCTTCGAGGCCGGCGCGCAGCGCTTCAGCATGGAACGCGCCCTTGTGCAGCGAGATCACGATGACGCTCCAGAGGAACGGCGTCAGCGGATTGCCGCCCAGATCGCGCAGCGCGGCGCTGATCAGCATGTTGACGACGAGGAATGCGCAGAACAATTGCACGAGCGTCGGTGTGTTGCGGGTGACTTCGACGAAGGCACGCGCAGGGCGAGCGAGCGCCGCGCTCGGCGACACCAGCAGCGCGGCGAGCACGATGCCGCAGGCGAGGCTGCCGAACGCGGTCGCGATCGACAGTTCGAGCGTCACGCCCATCCCGTGCACGAACGACGCGCGTTCGTCCGGGGCGAGCACGAAGCTGTAATCGAGGCCGAACGTGCGGAGTGCATCGACGGCGGCGGCCACCGTCATGTGCGCTGCGCCTTGAGCTTCGCGTGCAGGTCGAGCACGGCTTGCGACGGCGTCATTCCGTTCTTCCGCTCGACGTCGAGCAGCCAGCCGCTGCGGTGCCAGTCCTGGACGATCCGGTCGAGCGCGTTTTGGGTATCGGTCTCGCCCTTGCGGACCCAAATCACGGCCGGCGACGGAATCAGGTCGCTCGACAGCGGGGTCGTATAGTCCTTCCAGTCGGGGTTGCGCGCGACGAGCATGCGCAACGTCGGTGCGACGTGCACGGCGGCCACGCAGTTGTTGCCGCGCAGTGCGAGCAGCGATTCCGGCTGACCGCGGAAGGCCTTCACCTGCGCGCCGTATTCCGTCGCGAGCGGCTTCGTGTAGTTGCTGCCTTGCGACACGCAGACCGGCTTGCCGCGCAAGTCGGCCCAGGACTTGATACCGCTGTCCTTGCGCGCGATCAGCGCGCCGCCGATGGATTCGAATGGCGTCGGCGCATACGACAGTATCTCCGCGCGCTCCGTCGTCAGCTCCATGTTGGCGATCAGCGCGTCGACCTTGCCCTGCTGCAGGAACTGCACGCGGTTCGACGGCTGCACCGGTGTCAGCTCGGCGTCGACACCGAGCCGCTTCGCGACGTCGTTCGCCAGATCGACGTTGAAGCCGACCGGTTTTTGCGTCGCGGGATCGAGCGAGCCGAACGGCGGGCCCGACAGGATCACGCCGATCGAGATCTTGTGACGTTGATGGATGCGATCGAGCGTGCTGTCCGCGCGAGCGACACCGGAAAAAGCGGAAAGGAGGGCGGCGAGGAAAAGCGCGTGGCCCGACGTGGTGCGAAACGATCTGCTGAACATGGGAAAGAGGTACGTTGTTTGAGCGACACGGGGCGGAGCGTCGCGCGCCCGGTTGTCGGGAGCCTGTATTCTCGGGACGGGGAACGTATCCAAGAACCAACAAATTCTCATACCGTTATCTGATCCTCCGATTTACGCAGAGGAACGCGACGTTTTCGCGGCCAAAATGGCGGTTTAGCGGAGGGCTCGCGCGAGCGATCACGCACGCGCATGCTGCCCTGAGGCTCGGGGGCGATGCCTGCCGGAAGACGACTTGCGCGCGTGGCGGACAACCGCTTGAGCTCACGGTGGTTTCAATTCCCTCGGTCGACGACGACCGGCGAAATGGCGTCGTCGACCTGGAATCGGTGGAGGAGGTGATTCGTCATGCGAATCAAAATAATTCTGTCGTGGGTGCCCTCCGACTCGTCGGCTCAGGGAACATCCGGAAACCGTTGACCGTCAGTCAAACGTGATCAAGTCCTTGAAGATCAGTTTTCCCCAGTTGTTTCCGCGCGCGTGAACAAGCAGTCCACCGTCCGAAAGTCCGCCGAGTGATATCGGCGCGAAACCCAGTTTTTCCGCAAGCGCGCCGATCTCCGCCGCGGCACCGTCATCATCGCTCGCGAGGAACACGACTCTCCTGCCGCCCTGTACGGCCGGGTCCTGGCCGAGAATGGCCGCCGCCAGATGATTGAAGCCTTTCACCAGCCTGGCTCCGGTGAACGCGTGCGCGACGAACGCAGAGGAGGGACGACCGTCCAGTTCCTCGGGCGGGGCGAAGGTGTTCGTCACGTCGACGATGATCTTGCCCGTCCAGTCCGGCAGCGCTTTCGCGACCGCCGGGTGCGACTCGAAACGGACCGCCAGAAAGATGATGTCCGCCTTGACCGCTTCCGCCAGCGTGGCGGGAATGATCGAACGCCCGATCGCTGCCGCATCGGACGCGAAGCTTGCCGGATCGCGCGTGCTTGCAACGGCCACGTCGATGCCGTTGCGGGCGAACGCCCTGGCCAGTGCGTGGCCGATCTTGCCGAAGCCGACGATTGCGTAACGCATGGGTTTCTCCTTCGTTTCCCGGTGTGCTCAGAGCTTGTAACCGCCGCTCGCTTCAATCGTTTGGCCGGTGACCCAATGGCCCTCATCGGACGCCAGGAACGCCACGACAGCGGCGATTTCCGCAGGCTCGCCGAAGCGGCCCAGCGCGATCTGGGCCTCGGCCGCCTTGACGAGTTCGGGATTCTCCCGAAAGGCGGCGTTCGCATCCGTTCGCGTGAAGCCCGGCGCCACGGCGTTCGCGGTGATGCCACGCGGCCCCAGCTCGATTGCGAGCGTATGGGTCAGGGTATTGATGGCTGCTTTCGCCATCGAGTAGACGGGCGCGGCCGTCACGGGCTTCGTGGCGGCCGCGGAAGATATGTTGATGATGCGTCCGCCGTCGGCGAGGCGATCCAGTGCGGCTTGAATGATGAAGAAGGGCGCGCGGGCGTAGACCGCCATCAGGGTGTCCCAACTCTCCGGTGTCGCTTCCTTGAAGCCGAGCCAGCCGGAATTGCCGGCGTTGTTGACCAGAATGTCGAGAGTCTTGCTTCCGTTCCGCCTCGTGAACTCGTCGTCGAGTCTTTCGAACAATGCCGGGACGGTCGTCGGATCAACGAGATCGGCGTGGACGGCGAACGCCTTGCCTCCCGCTTTCTCGATGGCCACGATCGTTTCGTCCGCGCCGGATGTGCTGGCGTTGTAGGTCAGTGCGACGGTCGCCCCGTCCTTTGCCAGACGTTCGGCGATGGCGCGGCCAATGCCTCGTGATGCCCCGGTCACGAGCGCGGTCTTGCCCTTCAGTGATTGCGTCATCTGTTTTTCTCCTCAGAGCTGTGCCAGGCCGCCGTCAACGGCGACCTCGCTGGCGGTCATGAAGCTGCTGTCCGACGACGCAAGAAAGGCCGCCACCGCGCCGATCTCGGCCGGATCGGCCATACGCTGGAGCGGCGTCAGCGCGCCGTAGGCCTTCTGGCCCGCTTCGCCCAGCGCCTCCTTGGCGAGTTCGGTCGCCGTCGCCCCGGGCGACAGCACGTTGACCCGGATGCCGGTGCCTTTCAGGTCCGCTGCCCAGGTCCGCGCGAGGTTGCGCACCGCGGCCTTGCTCGCGCTGTAGGCCGTGAATCCCGGGGCTCCCGTGGTGCCGGCGCTCGATCCGGTCAGGATGATCGAACCACCCTGGCCCATCAGCGGCAGCGCCTTCTGGACCGTGAAGATCGAACCCTTCACGTTGGTGTCGAAGATTTCGTCGATGTGCTCGGCGGTGAGCTGGCCGAGCGGAAGCGGGCTTCCCGCTCCGGCGTTGGCAAAGACGATGTCGAGGGTGCCGCGCTCCGCCTTGACCGCCGCGTAGAGCCGGTCGAGGTCGGCCGGATCGGCGACCGAGCCCTTCACCGCGCGGGCATTGGGCCCCAGCTCGGCCACCGCGGCGTCGAGTGCCGCCTGCCGGCGGCCGAATAGGTAGACGAAAGCGCCTTCCTCGATGAAGCGCTGCGCCGCGGCGCGGCCGATGCCGGTTGCGCCGCCGGTGATCACGGCAGTCTTGCCATTCAGTCTGTTCATGTCGTGCATCCTTCGAAACAAAAGTGACACGCCGATTCTGGAGCACTTGATTCATGAAGCCAATTGACTGAATATCTATAAGTACCATCTACTTTATAGATAGATATGCTGGACAACGTCACCATCAATCAACTTCGGGCGTTCGTTGCCGTGTGCGACCAGGGAAGCTTTTCCGGCGCCGCGAGGGAGCTGAGGCGTGCACAGTCGGCGGTCAGTCATGCGATCAGCGCGCTCGAGAGCGCGTTCGACGTGGTGCTGTTCGAGCGCAACACGCGCAAAGCGACGCTCACGGCCGCGGGCCGCAGCCTCCTGCCTGATGCACGCGGGGTGATCTCGCGCACCGAGGAAATGAAGATGCGTGCTGTGGCGATTGCCGAGACCGGCGTCCCGCAGGTCTCGATCGCCGTGGACACCTATTTTTCGCGGGCGCACCTGATTGAATGCCTGCACACCGTGCAGGCGGACTTTCCGACGGTTGCAATCAATCTGCGCATGACAACCATGCAGGGCGGCGAGCGTCTGGTTCTCGACGGGACGTGCGCATTGGCGGTCACGATCACGGACGTGCCCGAGCTGAGCCCAGGCACCGTGGAACGGCATCATTTATGCGATGCGCAGATGGTGACCGTCTGCGGGCCATCGCACCCGCTGGCCGCGATGGCGATGCCGATCCCGCGCGAGGAATTCGGCCGGCACATCCAGCTTGTCGTCACCGACAACCAGCCCGATGCGGAAAAGACTCAGCAGGGGGTCGCCAGTGAACGCCAATGGTGGGTGAACGACCTCGGCGCGAAGCACGACTTGCTCAAAGGCAGCCTGTGCTGGGGGCACATGCCGCGCCACATGGTCGAGGCGGACCTCGCCAACGGCGCCCTTGTCGAGCTCAAGCGGCGTGCCTGGCACATGCGTCCCCTGACGTTCATGATCTCGCAGCGGCGCGGGTACGCGCTTTCCGGATGCGAGGCGCGGCTGGTCGAACTGCTCGGCAATCGGGCGCCACAAAAGGCGGGAAGAGGGAAGTCGACGTAACGTGCGGCCGCTGACGGGTTGAATTCGCAATCGAAAGTCGCCAGTCGGAGGGCGGCTGTCGGTTGATTCCTGCCATTTTCATTTGTTCGCTCGCGCCCGCCGGATGCGCACTCAACTGTCGGCTCCAGAGATGGTGCGATCCCTTGGCCATCCCGCTGATGAGTCGCATCGTCGCTGAGCGAATCGTTGGCGAGGGCCAGCGCGAACGGCGATTTGCGGTTTGCAGCCCGGCCGAATCGGCGGGCAGGTCGAATACTCGGGCTCCTGACTGATGAACTCCAACGCCGTCGCCCCGCCAACCAAAAACTTGACTGTGAGAGCATATGCTCCTATTCTTTGTCTCAAAGGAGCATATGCTCTCATTTTCAAACGGAGCGAAGCGATGAACGAGCCTGAGATTCTTGTGAGCGGTGCAACCGGACGCACCGGAGGTATGGCGATTGACGAACTGCTCAAGATGCACAAACGCGTGCGTGCCTACGTGCGCACCGATGACGATCGGGCGGCAGCCCTGAGGCGGCGCGGTGTCGATGTCGCGGTCGGCGACTTCACCGGCATCGACGACATTCGGGCAGCGATGGAAGGCATCCGATCGGCGTATTTCCTTCATCCGATCGCGCCGGGGATCATCGGGGCCGCAGCCTATTTCGCACAGGCGGCAAAGGAGGCGGGGGTCACGGCGATCGTCAACATGTCGCAGATTTCCGCGCGCCGGGCGTCGCTGAGCCACGCGGCACAGGATCACTGGGTCTCCGAGCAGGTCTTCGATTGGTCGGGCGTCGCGACGACGCATTTGCGCCCGACGTTCTTTGCCGACTGGCTCGTCTATCCGCATTTTGCGCGGGAGATATGGGCCACGAAGAAGATCGAATTTCCGTTTGGCAACGGCCGTCACGCGCCCATCTCCAGCGACGACCAGGGACGCGTGATCGCCCACCTCCTCGCCAAACCCGAAGGCCACGGGGGCAAGACCTACACGCTGCACGGCCCCGTCGAGATGAACCACGTCGAGATCGCGGACGCGATGAGCGAGGTTCTCGGCGCCCGGATCGAATACGCGCCGATTTCCATCGAGGCATTCCGAATCAAGATGGAGACCCGTTACAAGTTTCCGCCGTTCCTCACGCAGCATCTGGTCGAAGTCGCGCAGAACTACCGAGACGGCATCTTCTCGGGCACCAACGACGCCGTCGAGAAGATCACCGGAACGCCGCCGCTGTCGGTCCAGCAGTTCGTCGAGAAATATCGGGCCGCATTCGTGTGAACACGTCCCTGAAACGAATCGAGGGGTTTGAACATGTCACCCATCCAGCCTGATCGTCACCCGTTTCTCGATGATCTGACGGCCGATGCCGAACTGGTCAGCTCGGTGTTGCGCACGCCCGTGACCGGGCGCGACGAAATCCGGCTCGCCGTCGACGCCGTCGGGACCTTTTACGTTTCGCAGACGCCCACGTTCGTTCAGGCCGTCGGCTCGCGGCTCTTTCTCGAATACGAGGCCGTACTGACGAGCGGCGAGATGCTGAGCGCGGTCGTGGTCGTCGATCGCAACGCCGACGGCTCGGTGCCGCGAGTCAGCGTGCGAATGAGCCCGCTTGGCGCCGTACTGACTCTCGCGACCCATCTGCGGGAGTCGCTTTCGAAACAGTTGCCGGAACACGTCTTTCTCTGAGCCAGGCACCCGCGTTCTCGTGGCGGGCGTCGACACGCCCCCGACACGCGGCTTTTGAAACAGGAGCTTGTCATGGATATCAAGAACGCCACCGTCTTCATCACCGGCGCCAATCGCGGCCTGGGCCTCGCTTTTGCACGCGAGGCGCTGCGGCGCGGGGCGGCGAAAGTGTACGCCGGTATGCGCAACACGAGCGGTTTCGACGAGCCGGGCATCGTGCCGGTCAGGATCGATGTCACGGATCCGGCGTCGATCGCCGAGGCCGCGAAACGGGCGGCCGACACGACGCTGCTGATCAACAACGCGGGCATCGCCGCGCTGATCGACGGGCCTTTGGCGGCCGACATGCAAGCGCAGTCCGCCCGCTTGTTCGATACCAACTACTACGGCGTGGTGCGCGTCACACAGGCCTTCGAACAGATCCTCGCGGCCCAGCCGCATGCCGCGATCATCAACGTGCTCTCCGATATCGTGTGGCTCCCTCGGCCCTATCTGACGCCGTATGCCGCGTCGAAAGCCGCCGCCTGGAGCTACACGAACCAGCTTCGCTTTCACCTGCGCGAGCGCGGCATCCAGGTTCTCGGCCTGCACGTCGGGTTCGTGGATACCGATCTGACCAACGGCATCGACGTGCCCAAAGCCAGTCCCGGCGACGTCGTACGACGGACCTACGACGCGCTCGCCGCCGGCAAGAGCGAGGTCATGGCCGACGAGGGGACCGCGGTGCTGAAGAGCACGCTCGCGGCCGAGATACCCGGCTACATCACGCCGCCGGCAGGGCTTTGAACACCGCGGTCGACACGGGCCGGATTGGGCGGCGAGACACGAGGTGCGCGGATCGTGCGCCAGCGTTGTCGCTCCCGGCTATCATCGATGGATACGACCATACCCTTGCGCGACGTGTGCGTCGCGTTCGCGCAAGGAACCGAAATCAGGAGTGCACCCGATGTTGCCCGTCAACCAGCCGCTTGGCATCGATCAATGCAACTGCTTCACCGTAAGGAAGGCGAGCAGGCAGATCTCCCGACTCTACGATAGTCATCTCGAGCCCTCGGGCTTGCGCATCACGCAATTCCTCACGCTGGCCGCCCTGCGCGAAGTGGGAAGTACGCCGGTCAACGCCCTTGCCGAACGGCTCGATATCGAACGAACGGCGATGGGGAAGATGGTTGGCTTCCTGGAGCGCGACGGCTTCGTCACGATCAAGCCGTCGCCCACCGACGGCCGCAGCCGCCTCGTCGAACTCACCGAGGAGGGACGGCGCCTGCACGAAAGAGCCTCCCCGCTCTGGCAGGAAGCGCAACGGGAGTTCGAGCAACTGAACGGTGTGGCCAATGTGACGGCGTTGCGAGAAGGGTTGAGAGGCGTGCAGATCGGCGACGTGTCGATGCGCTCGTCGCAAGACTGAGCAGTCATTCGACGAAGGGCGATGAAATCCGCTGTCGTTATCGCTGGCCTGCATCGCGCAGCAGTCCGAGGCGCACGAGGCTTTCGGCCGTGGCGACAATGGCGTCCTCGCGCGGGCGGGGCGACCAGCCGAGCAAGCCGATGGCCTTCTGGCTGGTGGCGTTCAGGTTGCGGCCGAGCAGCGGTAGCGATCCTCGCAGCGCCGGATCCCTGAGCGCGCCGATGCGCACCAGCCAGTCGGGCAGCACCCGGGTGGACACATGGCGCGCGGCATCGCCCATGCGCGTCTTGAGCACCTGCGCGACTTCGGCGAGCCACATGCTTTCGCCGGCAATGGCAATGAAGCGCTCTCCGTTCGCGGCGTCGTGGATCATCGCCCGCACATGCAGGTCGGCGACGTCGCGCACGTCGACGAAGCCGGAATTGATGCGCGGATTGCCGGGCTGGCCGTTCAGCATGCCCCTGATCAGGCGGATGGAGTGCGAATAGTCGTCGCCGAGCACGGGCCCGACAACCGTCACCGGGTTGATCGCGGACAGTTGCATGCCGTGCCCTTCTCGCGCGACGAAGTCCCATGCCGCGCGTTCCGACAACGTCTTCGACTTCTGATAAGGCCAGACATCGGCGGCCGTCAGGTTGCTCCAGTCGGTTTCGTCGAAGGGGCGGTTCATTGGCCCGTGTCCGGCGCAAATCGCACCGAAAGCGGAGGTCAGCACGACGCGCCGGACACCCGCGTCCCGCGCCGCACGCAGCACGCGCAGCGTGCCTGCCACGGCGGGCTTGACCCAATCGTCTTCACTCGTCTGCGTGCCGGTGGGCGTGGGCGACGCGCCATGCACGACGTAGGCGCAGCCGGCGGTTGCCCGTTGCCAGCCGTCGTCGGCGAGGAGATCCGCCTCGACGAATGACAGACGATCTCCGGGTTCCGCGCCGCCTCTTTCGAGCTGGGCGCGCACCTGCGTTTCGCGAGCGAGCGAGCGGACGGTGGTTCGTACCTGATAGCCGCGATGCAGCAGCGCCAGGATGCAGTGTTGTGCAATGAAGCCGGTGCCGCCCGTTACGAGAACCGATTCGAGGCTGGTATTGCTGTTCATGTCGTTGAATGTCTGGGACGAAGAACCGGAAGGTTAAGGGCCGGTCTGCCGCTTGTTAATGCTTTATAGTGCGATTTACTTGCGCGACAGTACGATGATGAGCGACGATCCCTTCTCCGACATCCTGAGACTCACTAACGCCGAATCGCTGGCAACGGGAGGTTTCTCGGCCGGCGGCGCCTGGGCCATTCGCTTTCCGGCACCCGACAAGATCAAATTCTTTGCGGTGGTGAAGGGCACGTGCTGGGTTTGCATCGACGAAGAGGAAACGCCGATCCGCTTTGGAAGCGGTGATGTCGGTCTGCTGACGGCAAAACGATCCTTTGTCCTCGCCAGTGATCCTGGCGTTCCACCCGTCGATGCGATGGCGTTGTTCTCGGGCGCCGGCAAGTCGTCGGCGACACTGGGCAACGGCGATGATTTCGCCCACATCGGAGGACACGTCCTGCTCGATCCGGTAACCGGCAACTTGCTGTCGGACGTACTGCCGCCCTGGATTCACGTACCGGCCGCATCGCCGCAGGCAGTGAGGGTGCGCTGGCTTCTCGAACAACTCGTGGAAGAGCGTGCGGCCGATCTGCCCGGCGCGCAGCTCGTATCGGCCCAGCTCTCGCAACTGCTTTTCATTCAGATACTGCGCGCCCATCTGAACGCGTCCGCGCCGTTGGCGGGATGGTTGCGTGCGTTGAGCAACCCACGCATCGCACCGGCACTGCGATTGATGCACGGTGATCCCGCACGCGCGTGGCATCTGGACGAGCTTGCCGCCGCGTGCGCGATGTCACGAACCACGTTCGCTGCGCACTTCAGGGCGAGCGCCGGCGTCGCGCCGCTGACCTATCTCGGCCAGTGGCGCATGCGGGTTGCGGAACGCCGTTTGCGCGACGAGAGCATCCCGGTCGCCCTGCTTGCGCAGTCGCTCGGCTATTCGTCCGAAAGCGCATTCAGTAACGCGTTCAAGCGCATGTCCGGACATGCGCCGACGGCCTATCGTCATATCGCGCGAACGGCTGCCGAAAACATCGGCAGTGAACGCGGCGGCGTTCGCGGGGAAAGCTGACGCTGCCGGTTCGGCACTGCCGCCGTCTCATGGCGGCGCTTCAATGAGAGCGGTCGAGGTTCATGCCGGCACGGCGTGCGGCGCCGCGGCATGCACGCTAGGCAGCGCCGGCAGCGCATCGAGCAGCGACGCGGTGTACGGGTGCGCCAGCGCGTCGGCGGGCGTGTCCCCCGATGCTACCGGGCTCTTGTCGAGCACGCTCAAGCGGAACGGCAGCGCAGACAAATCGGAGTGGGAGCGGATGGCGTCGAACGTCATGATGAGGCGATCGGCGCGGGTCGAAGCGTCCTGATCAACGGGTTTGGCATGCCGAATTATTTTGCGGCGCCGTTCGCACGGTCAAACAATCAAGAAGAATATCGAAAGCCGAAAATATTCGTTCCTGCCGCCCCGGGCGCTTGCGTTATGGTCAGTGGTTGCGCCCCCCGCGGCGCGTTCCCGGCGCATGCAGGACGGCCCGGCGCGAGCGTGCTCGCCGTCGCGATGCCGGCATGCCGCCACCGATCGAACGGAATCACGAGGAATGCAGATGAACGATCCACGCGAACGATACGCGACGCGCAGCGCACGCCGTGGCGCGACGAACGGAGCCGCGTCATGAGCGGCGCGCGCAGACGACTGAAGACGCTCGTCGGTGCGGCGAGCGTGCTGTACGCGCCCGGCGACCCGGACGTCGTGCACGGTGTGCGCCGCGCGGCGTCGCTCGCACGCAAGGCGGAAGCCGAGAAGATCACCGGCCTCTTTACCGCCGACCTGCTGCAGGCCGACGCGGCTGGCCTGGCCGGCACCACGGGCAGCCAGGAGCCGATCGTCGCGCTGGCGGCATTGAGCCAGGCGACCTCGTCGATCGGGCTCGTCGCGACGGTGTCGACCACGTATCACCATCCGTACAACCTCGCGCGACTGATCGGCACGCTCGATCACGTCAGCGGCGGGCGGGCCGCGTGGAATGCGGTCACGTCGTCGGTCGGCGAGGAGAATTTCGGCGACGCGGCGTTGCCCGACCCCGAACGGCGTTACGCCCGTGCGGCCGAATTCGTCGAAGTCGTCAACGCGCTGTTCGATGCGAACGATCCGCGTGCGACGCGGCGCGCGCAGGGCGGCGGCCTCTCGGTCGACCCGCGCAAGCTCGGTGCGATCGACTACCACGGCGAGCACTTCCAGGTGCGGGGGCCGCTGAACGTGCCGCCGTCACCGCAGCGCCGGCCGGTGCTGTTTCAGGCCGGGCAGTCGGCCAGCGGCGTATCGCTCGGCGCGAGGTACGCGGAGGTCGTCTACACGTCTCAGCCGACGCACGACGATGCGCGCGCGTTCGTCGCCGAGCTGCGCCGGCAGGCCGCCGCCTTCGGTCGCGGCGACCGGCCGCCGCTCGTGATGAACTCGTTTCATTCGGTGATCGGCGAGTCCGATGCCGACGTCGCGCGACGATTGCGCGACAAGCATGAGCGCATCGATTACGAACAAGGCAGGCTGAAGCTCGCCGACATGCTCGGCGGCAGCGTCGACTTGCGCGACCTGCCGCTCGATCAGCCGCTGCCGGCGGCGTTGCTGCCTGCTATCGACAGCGTCCATCGCCGGCGAGGGCGTGTCGCCATCTTCGTCGCCTATGCGCGCCAGCGGCTGACGCTGCGCGAACTGATCATCCGCGCACAGGAGACCGGCCACTGGTTCGTCGCCGGTACGCCCGAGCAGCTCGCCGATGCGATCGAGGCGCGCTATCGCGAGGGGCTCGTCGACGTGCTGTCGCTGCACGGGCTCGGCCAGCCGGACCAGGAAGACCTGCTGCTCAACGGCCTGCTGCCTGAATTGCGGCGTCGCGGCCTGCTCGATACCGACTACGTGGGCGGCGATTTCCGCGCGAATCTGGAGCTGCCGGCGCTGCGGCGCGAAACAGCGGAGGCGTGAGCGGGCGAACGATGCACCGTGCGTCGCGTTCGGCGGTGCGCCGTTCCGCCATATCGCGCGATCAGATATTCATCGAAAAAATAACCATTTGGTACACGCTTCGGCACGCATTACAGTCTCGCCTCCTGCCGGCCGCGACGCCGGTCGTTCCGACGTTATTTCAGAAATTCGCCACATGAATCGTTTGATGCGTTCCAGGGTCCGCCGTGCCGCGGCCGCGCTGTTCGTGCTCGGCCTCGTGCCGGCTTCCCATGCGGCCCAGCCGACGTTGCGCGTCGGCATCGACGCCGAGTCGTATCCGCCGTTCTTTTCGAAGGACGCGGGCGGCAAGTGGAAGGGCTGGGAAATCGACGTGCTCGATGCCGCGTGCGGCAAACTGAACGTGCGGTGCGAGCTCACCGACATTGCGTGGGACGGCCTGATTCCGGCACTGCAGAACCGCAAGATCGACGTGATCTGGTCGTCGATGACGATCACCGGCGAGCGGCAGAAAGCGATCGATTTCAGCCGTGCCTATTACGAATCGCCGACGGTGTTCGTCGGCGCGAAAAGCGACCGGCGCCGCGTCGACTGCGCGGTGCCCGCGAGCGTCAAGGGCAGCGTGATCGGTGTCGAGGCCGGCACGAACTTCTCGGCGTTCCTCGATGCCCGCTTCAAGCAGGACGCGCAGATCAAGGCATTCGACAAGTTCGACAACGCGCTCGCGGATCTGGTGTCCGGCCGTGTCGACTACGTGCAGGAAGGCAAGGGGCTGTTCACGGCCTTCCTCGCGTCGCGCGACGGCAAGGACTTCGAGGTCAAGGCGACCTGCGCGGACAATCCGCTGCTGGGCCTTGGGGTCGGCGCGGGCGTGCGCCGCGGCGATGCGCTGCGCGGCAAGCTGTCGACCGCGATCGCGCAGCTGCAGCAGGACGGTACGTGGGATGCGATCACCGCCCGCTATCCGAACCTGAAGGGCACGATCGAGAAGGGCCGCTGACCCGATGGCCGCGGACGACTCGCTGCTCGCGCTGCTTGCATTCGACGACGGTGGATATGGCCGTGTGTTCGCGGGCGCGTTCGCGCTGACGTTCGGCGTCGCGGCGGCGTCGTTCTGCACCGGCGTGCTGCTCGGCATCGCCGGCGCGCTCGGCAAGCTGTCGCGCCACGCGCCGCTCGCATGGCTCGCGCGGCTCTACACGACGCTGGTGCGTGCGCTGCCCGAGCTGTTGTGCCTGCTGCTCGCGTTCTATGCGCTCGCGCCTGCCGTCGAGGTCGCGCTGCACCGCGGCGGCCTGGTGCCCGACGGCTTCGCGTTCCCGCCGTTCCCCGTTGCTGCGCTGTCGCTCGGTTTCATCCAGGGCGCGTATCTGACCGACATTTTCCGCGCGGCGCTCGTCAACGTGCCGATCGGGGAGATCGAAGCCGCGCATGCATACGGGATGACGCCATGGCAGACGTTCACGCGCATCCGGCTGCCGGCCGCCGCGCGGCTCGCATTGCCGGGCGTCGGCAACGTGTGGCTGAACGCGACCAAGGACGCGTCGTTCATCAGCGTGCTCGGCTCGTTCACGGACTTGCTGAAGGCGAGCCAGCTCGCGGCCGGCGCGACCCGTCACTACGTATTCTTCTATCTCGTCACGGCCGCGTTGTTCCTGCTGCTGAGCATCGCGTCGACGGGCATCTTCGCGGTGCTCGAGCGGCACGCGAACCGTGGCACGAGGCGCGCGACCGCATGATCTTCTCGCTGCCGTTCCTGTTCGATACGGTGATGCCGAAGCTGCTCGCCGCGGTGCCGACGACGCTCGCGCTGACGCTGCTGTCGGGCACGGCCAGCGTGCTGCTCGGCGTGCCGCTCGCGCTCGCCGCTGGTGCGCGCCATGCGCCGCTGCGCTGGTCCGCGCGCGGCTGGATCATGCTCGTTCGCGGCACGCCGCTGCTCGTTCAGCTGTATTTGCTGTACTACGGATTCGGGCAGATCGTCCCGCGCGAATGGATGCGCGACAGCTGGGCATCGCCGCTGCTGCGCGACGCGTTCTGGTACGCAATCGTCGCGTTGAGCGTGAACGAGAGTGCGTATGTCGCGACGATTCTGCGCGGCGCGATCGCCGGCGTGCCGGCCGGCGAGATCGAAGCCGGGTACGCATACGGCATGACGCGCGTGCAGGTGCTGCGCCGCATCGTCGGCCCGCGCGCGTGGCGGCTCGCGCTGCCCGCGCTCATCGGCGAGGCGATCCTGCTGCTGAAATCGACCGTCCTCGCGTCGACCGTGACGGTGTTCGACGTGATGGGAACGGCCAATACGCTGCGCTTCGAGACGTTGCGCGTCTACGAGCCGCTGGCCGGCGCGGCCGTCGTCTATGTCGTGCTGGTCGCGCTCCTTACCATTCCAGCCTCTCGTCTCGAGAGGCATGTCAATCGCCATCTGGCGCGCGCCCCCCACGCTCGCGTGCCTGCACGCCGTCGCCGCGCGTCGCCCAACGCGTGGGCGGCACCCAACTGATTCCTGCCCTGGTAACGAACCCCACGATGTCCGATCCTCGCCCCTTGCTGTTTTCCCTGTACGAACAAGCCAGCGTCGGCTGCGGCGGCGCGCCGAGCCTGTGGACCCATCCGGCCGACGAACGGCTGCGCGCGAATACGCTCGCGTTCTGGTCGGATCTCGCACGCACGGCCGAGCAGGCCGATCTCGACATGCTGTTCTTCGCGGACGTGCTCGGTCTGTACGACGTCTACGGCGGGTCGGCCGACGCGGCACTGCGATGGGCGGTCGAGGCGCCCGCGAACGATCCGATGATGCTGATTCCGGCACTTGTCGCGCAGACCGAGCGGCTCGCGTTCGGCGTGACGGCGAGCACGACCTACGAGCATCCGTTCGCGCTCGCGCGCCGCTTCAGCACGCTCGATCATCTGAGCAACGGCCGGATCGGCTGGAACATCGTGACGTCCTACCTGACGAGTGCGGCGCGCAACTTCGGGCTCGACCGGATGGTCGGCCACGACGAACGCTACGCGCGCGCGGAGGAATTTCTCGACGTCGTGTACAAACTGTGGGAAGGGAGCTGGGCGGACGACGCGGTCGTGGCCGACAAGCACGCGCCGCGCTATGCGCGTGGCGACCGCGTGCGGCCGATCGCGCACGAGGGCACGCACTATCGCGTGCAGGGGCCGCACGTCTGTGCGCCGTCGCCGCAGCGCTCGCCCGTGCTGATCCAGGCCGGCTGGTCCGGGCGCGGGCGCGAGTTCGCGGCGAAGCACGCGGAGGTGGTATTCGTCGCGAAGTCGAATCCGCACGAGATCCGCGCCGGCCTCGACGAGATTCGCCGGCTGGCGGTCGAACGCGGCCGGGCGGCGGACGACGTGAAGTCGCTGACCGTGCTGCGGATCGTGGCCGCGCGCTCGTCGAGCGACGCGAAGGAGAAATACCACACGCTGCAGCAGCACTACCATCAGCACGCACAACTCGTCAGCTATGCGGGCGACACCGGTATCGACATCGACCGCTACGCGGACGACGAACCGCTGACGACGCGCACGGAAGGGCTCACGTCCTACGTCGTGCGGCCCGACGGCGGCGGCAAGCCGCTCACGGCCGGCGACGTGCGGCGCAAGTTCGCGAGCGTCACGCGCGGCACCGACCTGATCCTCGTCGGCGCGCCGGACGAAGTCGCGGATCAGCTCGCCGAGCATGCACGGCAGTCGACCACGAGCGGCTACATGCTCAATCCGCTGATCAGCCCGGGCACGCTGGACGATTTCGCCGAACTGATCGTGCCCGAACTGAAAAAGCGCGGCCTGTACCGGACGACTTCGCCGGCCGGTACCTTCCGCTCGCGGCTGAGCGGCCGCGACCGTCTGCCGGACACCGCGCATGGCGCGTCGTTCCGGCAATCCGCATCCGACGAACGGTGACGAGCCGGGCGATACCGAGCTGCTACCAGGGGAGGTACGTGACGTGAATCACGACGTGCTGTTCCGGTTTCAACCACGCCGTGCCCGACAGGGGTATCCGGCATGAATGCGACGGCGAACGGGATTGCCGGTGCGACGCGCGAAAGTCGATCACATCGATCGGCGTCGCCGCCGGTCCTGCGCGCGGCTGGCATCGCGAAGCGTTTCGACGCGACCGTCGCGCTGTCGGCGTTGAATCTGTCGATCGACGCGGGCGAAGTCGTCGCGCTGATGGGCGCGAACGGCGCGGGCAAGTCGACCTTCGTCAAGATCCTGAGCGGCGCGCTGCGCCCGGACGGCGGCACGCTGACACTGCGCGGCGAACCGTATCGACCGGCGTCGCCGCACGCCGCCAAGCGGCTTGGTGTCGCGACCGTCCACCAGTCGGTCGTCGACGCGGTCGTGCCGACGCTGTCGATCGCCGACAACCTGCTGCTCGACCGGCTGTGCGATCGGGCGTCACCGTGGCGTGCGACGCCGGCCGCACGGCGTGCCGCGGCGCGACCGCTCGCCGAGCGGGTCGGGCTCGACGTCGACCTGGCCGCGCCGCTGGCGTCGCTGTCGCTGGCGGACCAGCAGCGTGTGACGCTGGCGCGCGCGCTTGGCGGACAGCCGTCGCTGCTGATACTCGACGAGCCGACCGCCAGCTTGTCCGCACCGGAGGCCGAGCGGCTCTTCGCGCTGCTGGACGCGTTGCGCCGCGATGGCGTGGCGATCCTGCTGGTGTCGCATCGGCTCGGCGATTTGCGCCGCATGGCCGACCGCGTGGCGATCGTCCGCGATGGCCGGATCGTCGCGGATCTGCCCGCGCCCGTCGATTTCGATGCGGCGGTGGAAACGATGATCGGACGGCCGTTGCCGAAAACGCGTGAGCCGGCACCGGCCCGCGCCGCGGCGCCCGAGTCGGACGCCGCGTTCAGCATGCGGCGTATTCGGCTGACGCCGGCCAGCACGCCGTTCGACCTCGATGTCCGGCACGGCGAGATCGTCGCGATCGCGGGCCCGGTCGGCGGCGGCAAGTCGCGTCTTGCCAACACGATCTTCGGCGCCGCGCGGGCGGTGTCCGGCGACATGACGCTCGACGGCCGCCCGTGGCGCCCGCGTTCGCCGGCCGATGCGATTCGCGCCGGCGTCTTCCTGGCCGGCGAGGACCGTTGGCGCACGTCGCTGTTTCCCGACAGCGTGCCGTTCGCGTCGATCGCGGGCACGATCGGTTTTCCGTTTCTGGCGCGCTGGTTCGCGCGCGGCCCGGTGGGCAGGGCGCGTGAACGCGCGGCCGCCGCGGAGGCGATCGCACGGTTCGGCATCCGCTGCACCGGCCCGGACGATCGCGTGGTCCGCCTGTCGGGCGGCAATCAGCAGAAGGTCGTGCTCGCACGCTGGCATGCCGAACCCGCGCGGCTGTTGCTGCTCGACGAGCCGTTTCAGGGCATCGATGCCGGCGCGCGGGCCGATATCGTCGATACGCTGCGGCGTCACGCGCATGCCCGTGCGACGATCGTGTTCGTCAGCGATGTGGAAGAAGCTGCCGAGATCGCCGACCGTATCGTGCGGTTCGATCGCGCGACGCTCGATGACCTGCCTTCGACATCCTCCACCCTGAGCGCCCCCTGATGAAAACCGTGACTTCTTCCACCGAGCACGATGCCGCACCCGTCGAACGGCCGCGCGCCGCGCCGGCCCGCATCCGCGACGCTCTCGAGCGCACCGGCATCCTGCTCGTGCTGGTCCTGCTGGTGATCGGCTTCGCGCTCAGGGAACCCGCGTTCCTGAACGTCGACAATCTGTTCAGTATCCTGCAGTCGGTGTCGATCGTCGCGTTGCTCGGCGTCGGCGTGACGATCACGCTCGCGGCCGGCGGTTTCGACCTGTCGGTCGGCAGCGTGGCCGCGACCGCGCAGATGGCCGCCAGCTATGTGCTGGTCGTGTGGCACGGCAGCACGCTGGCGGCGGTCATCGCCTGCGTGACGCTCGGCATGGCCGCCGGGTGGTTCAACGGCGTGTTGATCACGCGCCTGCGCGTGCCCGACCAGCTCGCGACGCTCGGCACCTTGTTCCTGATGGCCGGCCTGCAATTGATTCCGACCGGTGGCCGTTCGCTCGCGACCGGCTCGGTGCTGCCCGACGGTACGGATGCAACCGGCGTGTTCCCCGACGCGTTTCTCGCGCTCGGCCGGTTGCGCGTGTTCGACGTGGTGCCGTTGCCGGTGCTGCTGCTCGTCGCTATCACGGCAGTCGCATGTGTCGCGATGGAGGCGACCCGATGGGGCCGCGTGATCTATGCGATCGGCGGCAACGAAACGGCCGCGCGGCTTGCCGGTGCGCCCGCCGCGCGCTACCGCGTGGCCGCGTATGTCGTATCGGGTGCGATCGCGTCGCTGGGCGGCGTATTGATCGCCGCGCGGGTCGGTCGAGGCGACGTGAGCGCCGGCCACTCGCTGCTGCTCGATGCGGTGGCCGCCGCGCTGATCGGCTACGCGGTATGGGGCGCGAAGCGGCCCAACGTGTTTGGGACCGTCGTCGGCGCGGTATTCGTCGGTGTGCTGCTCAACGGGCTGACGATGCTGAATGCCCCGTACTACATGCAGGATTTCATCAAGGGGGCGCTGCTCGTGCTCGCGCTGGCGTTCACGTTCGGCATCGGGCGTCGGACGGATGCGCGCGCGTGACGCACGTGCCGTCATGCGTCGCAGCGGCTCGCATGGATCGGCCGGCTCGCGGAACGGTAACGGTTTGCCATCCGAAGTGATATCCATTTTCGAATCGCTCGGTTTGAGTTTGCATGCGGCGCTGATAGATTGAGCCGATATTGTCCAATGTGGAGACAGGCTCGCCATGCGCTCGTTGCTTCGCCGGAAATCGCGCGTCGATCTGAAGATCGGTGCGCTCGTGCTGTGTTTCGCGACTGCGCTGGGCGTACCCGCCGTGCAGGCCGGTCCGCTCAAGGGGGCGCCCGCGCCGTTCGACAAGGGCGGCGTGAAGATCGCGCTGGTCAACTATCTGTCCACCGGCGACTTCTTCCAGGCGTACGAGGCCGGCGCGCAGAAGCAGGCGCGTGCGCTCGGCATCGACCTGCGCATCTACGAGGGCCGGCAGGATGCGGCCGAGCAGCGCGAGCAGATCCAGCAGGCGATCAGCGTCGGGGTGTCCGCGATCATCGTCAATCACGGCCTGCCGGAGTCGCTGAAGGACGTCGTGCAGCGTGCGCTGGACAAGGGCATCAAGGTCGTTGCGTTCGACGTCGATCTCGGCAACCCGAAGGTGCCGCAGATCGAGCAGAACGATCGCGACCTCGCGAACCTGCTGCTCGGGCAGGCCGTCAAGGACAACGGCGACGCGTTTTCGGCCGGGTACGTCTACGTTGCCGGTTTTGCGCCGCTCGACCGCCGCGACGCCGCGTGGCGCGACTTCAAGCGCGCGCACCCGAAGGTGCAGGAGAAGGCGCGCTGGGGCACCGTCGACACGCCGATCGCGCAATCGGTCGCGAATCAGGCGGCCGCGGCGTACCGAGCGAATCCGGATATTCGCGTCGTCTTTGCGCCTTACGACGAGTTCGCGCGCGGCGCGAAGCTCGCCGCGGACGAAGCGAAGCTGTCGTCGAAGATCCGCATCTACAGTGCCGACATCTCGACGGCCGACATCGAGGCGATTCGTGCGCCCAACAGCGCGTGGGTCGCGACGGCCGCGACCAATCCTGCGGTCGTCGGCGCCGTGTCGGTGCGCGCGGCCGCACTGCTGGTCGCCGGCCAGAACCCGGGCGCGCGCATCGCGGTCAAGCCGACGCTGATCACGCGCGACGATCTCGTGAAAAACGACATTCGCACCGTGGCCGAGCTCGGCGCGAAGTTCCCCGCATTCCGGGCAAGCGACGCGGCGACTGCCGCATGGATTCCGGCGGTCGACTGATCGCGTGCGAATGCAGCGAGCGATCCGCGCAATCTACCCATGATTCGACCATGACGACTCTCAACGACTATCTCGTACAAAAGCGCGATGCGTGGCACGCGAAGCAGCAGGCGGCCCGCAACGATCCCGAATTCAAGGCGACGCCGCTGAAGGCGACCGTGCGCGCGCTCGGTCGCAGCGGCGTGCGCGAGATCCGGATTCGCGACTTCCAGGTGATCAGCGACAGTCCGCCGGACTTCGCGGGCTATAACCTCGGGCCCGCATCGCCGGAGCTGCAGCTTGGCGTGCTCGGCAGTTGCCTCACGCATATCACGTTGATTCAGGCCGCGGAGCGTGGCCTGAAGGTCGACTCGATCGCGGTCGAGGTCACCGGCGACCAGCATCCGCTCGCACAGCAGCCGGGGTTCGAGCATGTTCCGGTATTCCCGCACAACATCCGCTATACGCTCGACATCGTGTCGCCCGAGCCGCCCGAAGCCATTCGCGCGTTGCACCAGGCGGTCGAGGCGGTCTGTCCGATCTTCAACTTGCTGAGGCTGCCGCAAGATATCGGCGGCGAATTGAGGCATACGCAAGGTTGACGCGCCGGACTGACGATTCGTTCATGCAGCTTCGCGGCATTCGCATGCGGGTTTCATTGTGATTTCGCGTTTCGTCGTGCCGGGCGCGGCAAACATGGTGCGGATCGAGTCGGTGTGTCGGCGTTCGATAGGCAACCGTCGAGGCATGATCCATATACGATTCGGTATGCGAATCGTTAAGGAGAAGCGTCGCAATCCGACCCACCTGGGAGGACTGTCGGGCAGTATTGGCTTGGCTTTTACTGATGGATTCCGCTCAGGAACGAACATCCGTGTGTATGGGTAGAATCATGACCAATCGGCGCCAGATGCGGTGGCCGTCCCATTTCGCGAGACATGGCGATGAAGGTAACGATTGCGTACATCGACGAACCCCCTTTTGGATGGACGGAACCCGGAGGAACTGCTTCGGGTGCCGATATTGAATTGGCCGGTGTCGTTCTTCGGGCGATTGGCGTCACGCGGATCGAGCATCGCCTGACGACATTCAGTGAACTGCTGCCCGGCGTTGCAACTGGACGCTGGGATATGAACGTTCCGCTCTTCATTACGCCTGAACGCGCCAGATCGGTCGCATTCAGCGAACCTGTATGGGGGATCGGCGACGGCTTTCTGGTTCGGGCCGGTAACCCGAAGGGCCTCAACAACTACACGTCACTCGCCAAACGCTCCGACGCCCGCCTTGGCATCATTGCCGGACAGGTTCAGCACGACTCGGCAAAAGAGGCGGGCATAAGCGATGACCAGATAGCCGTCTTCGCGCACCAAGCCGACGCGATTGATGCGGTTCTCTCCGGCACGATCGACGCGTACGCGAGTACGGCGTTGGGAAATCGCATTGTTGCGGATCGGATTGGAGCCTCAGCGCTTGAGGCCGTGCCGCACGAGCCGGAAGCGAATGGCAAGCGACAGAGGCCCCCACTCGGCGCATTCTCGTTCGACCCGCAAAACAGCGAGTTGCGCAATGCGGTAAACCGGCAACTCCGTTCTTATTTGGGTTCGCCGGACCATCGGGCCAGAATGGCGGTATTCGGCTTGTCGTCCAACGAGATCGACCCCGCTCTCGAGCGGTGAGCATGGCGGCTGTCGACCGATAATCGCCAGTCGGGAGAGCTTGATGGATTGCCGTCAATTCTCGGGCGCCCGTCCAACAATCGATCTCGAACTGATCGAATTGAATGGCTGCCCGGGAGGAAACCGCATGGCCGCTTCGGGTTGCGGATTCAATCGGTCATGATGGGCTGCAGCCGGCGCCACAAGCGGCCGTTCGGCACGAGCAACCAGTTTGTTGACAATCGGCGCGTGTTGTTTCGCTGGGGGGCGGGTTTCGAGCGGATCGTTTGCGGAAGTTCGACGACGCGGGACGAACGACGACCGACTGCGGCGGTCGGAGGCCCGGGTTCGACATTCCTGCGTCTCGTCGCTCGACTAGAGCACTTTTTTCATCGACGGTGCGGTGTGAAGCACAAAGTTCTGACGCTCATAGAAGGAAACAGCCTCTGGTCTCGCGTCGAGAAACACGGCACTCATGTCGCGAGCCCGTGCGTCGGCTTCTGCATATGCCATCAACGCGTGACCTGTACCGCTTCCCCGAGCTTTGGCAGTTACGACAAGATCATCGATGTGCAGATGCGCTCCGCGCGCCAGCGTGTGGACCGGCCTCATCCCCATGACGCCGAGAAGCTCGCCGTTCTCGAACGCTCCCACGAGCTCGAAACCAGAATGCGATTGCCGCTGCACTCGCTTCAAGAACTCCGCTTCGTCCAGTGAGCGCAATTGGGAAATGACTGGAAAGGCTTGCGCCCATTCTGCCGGGGTAAGCCGTCGAACGTTGACATTGGTGCGACGACTCTGACTCATGGCGTGTGACCCGGGTTTAAAGGATGTGAATTCTTACACACAAATCTGCCTTATCTCACGGCCCGATATCCGCTAGCGAGAAAGACGAAGGACTGTTGTGGGTCGATCTCCGCCGGTCGCGTATCACAAGGTGTCGGCCGGCCACGTTCGGCCACGAACGGCCGTTCGACACAGCTTTTTAGATCGTCGACAATCGGTGCAGGTAAGGGCGTAGCTTTTAGCGGTTACCGTCGATCAGATCGTTCAGCAGCGCATCGAACGCGGCCTGTGCGTCTTCAAGTTCCTGCAGGGCGGCATCGAAGGTTTGCAGCGCGAACGGCGAAGGCTCGCCGCTGCCTTGCGGCGGAAATTGCTTCTGCATCGAGGCGAACGTGCTCTGCACGCGCAGCGTGGCGGCCACCATGCGCTCCATCGCCTGGGTTTCTTCGGCTCGGGCCTGTTCCGGATTCATTCCACTCTCCTTGGATGGTTTTCTTGAAGACCAGATCGTACACGCTGTGTTCGTTCTTGCCGCCCTTGGCAGAACGACTCCGTTGAAGGTTCCAACGGCACGCTGCGCGAGAAGCGATTGAATCGGGAATGGTTCCGCAGTCGCGTACTCATCGAGCGTGGCTACAAAATCCCGCCTCAGGTCAGCGCCGCCTTGCGTCGAAGTGACGCTCTGAGCAACGTCTTGCGACCGGGTGGCATGATCGGGTCGCAAGACGTGTGCTGACCACGGAGCCACTAACACCCCGACGAACCAGAGGTTTTGAACGACCGCTTTGGCGTAGAGCAAAATAATTCCGTCACTCCAGAATTCTCATGGATCAAGGCCTCCGTCCCGCGAATTGACGACTTTATTGACGGTCCCATCAAAATAATGCCGTCAACTCGCCTACGTCCGCATTAAATTTGTCAATTCGCGTAGTGGAGCAAGGGTTCCGGTGGTAACGTCCTGATTTCTGGACCGATTCCCGGCCCACCGCGCGGCCGGTCGAAGCGCTGACTTCAGACAGGACGCTCTCTGTCTCAAGCTCGGTCATCTATGCTGGATCGGGGTCAACTGCGTCCGCCTGCTCCCGGCCACTAAGAGCCATTCGACCGAAGTGTTAGGATGAACGACACTTCACGGTGACGTGAGCGCGTCGCGTGCCTCGGCAACAAAATCCAACCAGTTCGAAACGAATTCGGGAACCGCATGTCCTTTTATCGAAAACTGGCGTTATACAGTGACCAGGAGATTCCAGCTAATGAAGAAATGGATGATCGCCTTCTACGGTTGATCGGGCGACCGCAGCCAAGGATTGGGTATATCCCTGCGACCAGTGATCTCGAGCGCGCTTACTTCCAGCGTAAAGCTGACTACTATGCTGGGATCGGTGCGAATTTGGCTGTGTACGTAGACCCTAGTCAAGAGACATCGGAAGCAGAATGGAAAACTCTGTTGTCATGTGATGCGATCCATCTCTCAGGCGGAAATACGTTCTCGTTCTTATCGTGGCTACAGCGACAAAACGTACTGCCGATCCTGACCCGATACGTATCGGAAGGAGGCGTGCTGGTCGGTGTAAGCGCGGGTGCTATCTTGATGACACCAAGCGTGGATTCGGCGTTACTGTGTGGCGACGTTCGGGATGAGCCGTTAATCGATCATGCGGGACTTGGCCTTGTCGATTTCCATTTTTGGCCACACTTCAATTCTGACAGTGTTACCCAAGATCAGTTGAGATTGTCTTCTACAATCCCGGATCTCTATGCATGTCCTGACGGTGCAGGGATTGTCATCGATGGCAACGAAGTCGAGCTATTCGGACAGGTTCATCGATACGATTTCGGAGAAATTCGTCCTACGTCGCATGAGGATTGAAGTTGCCCCTTCTCTCGCATCAATTGTGCGGATGGACCGTGTTCGGTTTTTGAATGTTTGCTTCGTAGAAAAGCGACTGTCCCTTGCGGGTCGATCTCCGCCGGTCGCGTATCACAGGGTGTCGGCCGGCCACGTTCGACCATTTTGAGACGCCCGCCGCCGCCGATTAAACTGCCGACAATCATCTTTCCCAGACACGCACCGATCAGCATGAGCACAATCAAACTGTTGAGACCGACGACCGCTTTGCTGCCGAGCTACGTTTCGGCGCTTGAGGCCGGATGGTCGCCCGACAACGTGCGTAAGGAGATCGCTGCGCGTGAACAATTGGATGCGATTGACATAGATGCTGAGCGATTCGTGGACGGACTGGACGATCCAGCTGCATCGGGTGGTCCAATTCCTTTACCTGATGGCTCGATTGTCGCGCGGCTCCCGAGCATTGTCCGTTGGATATGGGACGGTGATTTCAGCGGTGCAATCGGATTTCGTTGGCAGGTCGGAACCGCCGAATTGCCATCATACGTACTCGGACATATCGGCTTTTCGGTTGTGCCGTGGAAGAGGGGTAACGGCTACGCCAAGCAGGCGCTCAATTTGATGCTGGGCGAAGCAAAGGGGGAAGGTCTCCCCTATGTCGAACTAACAGTTGATCCGGAGAATATCGCCTCGCAGAAGGTAATCGCTGCGTGCAATGGTGTATTGATCGAGCGTTTCAGAAAACCGGCGGCCTACGGATTCGCCGAGACGCTTCGCTATCGCATCGAATTGGACGACTGAGCGGGCTGTCGGACCCTTTTCGGCCAGGAGCGGCCGGTCGAGGCCGCCTCCACTTTGGCTAACCAAGGCCACGTCAGCCCTCGCTCAATAGTCGTTGTTCGGCAGCTAATTTCCGCCTGCACTGCCTCAAACCGCCACCCGTTTGAGCCATTCGACGCAGCTATCGAATGGGGCGCTCCATGACGATCAACTCTCCGAGAAATCGCGGATTGGTCGTCCGTCGGATTTCCTCAAATCCCTCGCGCTGCCAAAATGCGAACGCACGCGGATTCGTCGAAACGGCCGCGAGTTGCGCCCTGCGGAAGCCCCACTCACGCGCCAGGGCATCGAGCAACGCTAACGCGGTCTTTCCGTAACCACGACTCCGGTACGCATCGGAAAATAACAGCAGTCCGATCCAGACGCAGTCGTCAGTTGGATAGGCGCGAATCACGTCGGCACAGCCAACCATGTCTGGCCCGACGTAAAACCCGAAGACTGATTTATCTCCCCCATCTTTACCTGCAGGCTTGCCGTGGAAGAAATCATCAACATCTTCTTTGGAGGGCGACCGTCCTTCGACCAGTTGAGTATAAGAGGCGGCTTCGATAAAGACGCGCGATACATTCGCGTAATCGCTATCCGAATCGATGCTGAGAGGGCGGACTGTGACCATCTGGCGCTTGTTCGAAGTGTGAGGCGCAATTCTAAGTCGATTTACCCATGAACACACGCAGCACAACATGGCGCTAGCATCCGCTTCATGGGAAGTTGAAGGTCGCTTCCGGGTCGGATAGCGGCCGCCGGTAGAGGCGCACACTCAATCTCCCTTTGCGTGAAAGGAGATTGTCATGGAAATCGAGCGTGTTTTCGTTGGCCACGAGATAACCGGGGTATCGATGTCTCATGTGCCGCCGAGGTTTGAGCCGCGAGCTGACTAAAACTTGGGCGCCGTCCAGTAATCAGAAGATAAACGGAACCTGACGAAGCGCCAGGCGATGCTCTATTTTTGCTCGTGAACCTTCATGCGGCCGCGCCTCGCGCCGGGGAGCATTGACGTCTGAACGTTTCCGGGCCGCTGTGCTCTTCGACGAGCGGTAACCCAACCCTTCACGTATCGACACACGGCATACGCATGACGGAGATGCAGCGACATCATCCGACGCGTGTCACGTCGACGCCTTCGCTAAATTCTTCCAGCAAGAAATTGATGAAGGCACGGGCCGCCGTCCGGGTCGCACGGCCGAGGGGGAAATAGGCGTGCACTTTGGTGCCGACCATCGACCAGTCGGTGAGGATCGGCACGAGTGATCCTTCCTCCAGCTCCCTGCGGCACGCCCAATATCCTATCGAAGTAATACCCAAGCCAGCCTTCGCAGCTGCAACTGCGCCCTCGTTGTCGCTGAACGACAGGTTGGGTTCTATCGGCACGTTGGTGGTGATCTCCTTTTGCGTAAATGTCCAGGCGGTACTGACGGTGGCCGCGGGCCCATAGACGATCCGGTGACCGACGAGCGCGTCCGGCGAAACGGGCGTGCCGCATCGGGCGAGATATGCAGGGGAGGCGACGATCAGTCGTGCGTAGCTCGTGAGCAGACGCGCCGTCGCGTTCGAGTCCGGGAGGGTTCCGATACGGATGGCGACATCGACTGCGTCCCGGACAAGGTCCTGGCGACGGTCGTCGAGCACGATCTCGATCCGTAGCAGCGGATGACGTTCAGTAAAACGGGGAAGTCGGGGAATGATTTCCCGCACGCCGGCACTCGTCGGCATCCCAACGCGAAGCGTTCCACGAAGCTCGTCCTGCCGGACGCTTTGTCCTGCATCGTCAAGCTGATCGAGCACCCCCTCGACGCGAATGAGATAGTCGGCACCCGCCTCGGTCGGAATCACGGCGCGTGTGGTCCGGGCCAATAAAAGCGTGCCCAACTCGGCCTCGATATCGGCGACAGCGCGCGAGGCTTGCGATTGCGAGATCGACAGCTCCCGCGCGGCGGCCGAGAAACTTTGCAGTCGAGCCACCCGGCAGAAAATCCGCAACGCGTTGATGTCCATCGTATTCCTCGTGGCGCCTGACGTTCTATCTATGCAATTTCCGGATAGATCATAACCGGATTTCACGGCTAGTGCACGGCGTGCCCGACCTCTATATTGACTCCAACGCAGCAAGAAACCGTCAATTCCGGCAGGCTGCCACCACCCTGGTGAGCGCGTCGGTGAACAGAGGATTGAACCATGAACAGCATCAGTCACGATACGGCACCGACGCAGTTCGTCGAGGCCAACGGCATCCGCTTCGCCTACCGCCGGTTCGGCAAGCCGGGCGGCTTGCCGCTCGTCTTCAATCAGCACTACACCGGCACCCTGGATCACTGGGATCCGGCAGTGACCGACGGTTTTGCCAAGGATCGCGAAGTGATCCTTTTCAATAATGCTGGCGTCTCCAGCTCCTCGGGCGACACGCCGACGAGTTTCCAGGAAATGGGGGCCAATGCGATTGCGTTCATTCGCGCGCTGGGCCTGACTCAGGTCGACGTACTCGGCATTTCGATTGGGGGCTTCGTTGCGCAGGAGATCGCGCTGCAGGGCGGTGACCTTGTCCGCAAGATCATCCTCGTCGGCACCGGGCATCGTTCGCAGGACATGTCGGAAAGCCGCTCCGCGGAAATCTTCGCCGGCAGCTATGACCCGCCCGAACATCTGTGGCTTGCTGTCCATTTCGGGCCTTCCGAAGCCAGCCAGAAGGCCGGCCTTGCCTTTCTCGAGCGGAAGCTGCGTCGTCAGGATCGCGATCCGCAAGTGAGCGCGCAAACCATTGCCGCCCAAGGCGAGGCGATCGGCAAGTGGCATGTGCCGAACGATAGCGCGCTGGCGTATCTGAAATCGATCCGGCAGCCCGTGCTGGTCGTCCAGGGCAGCAACGACGTCATTATTCCGACGAGGCATTCGTTCACGCTCCAGCAGCATCTGCCGAACGCGCAGCTGATCGTCTATCCGGACTCCAATCACGGGTCGATTTATCAGTATCCGGACACGTTCGTCGCCAATGCGACGACGTTCCTCGACGCCTGAAACCAGCCGCTGACCCGTCAATCGGGCCAGCGGCACCTGACGCGACGGAGCGACAGATGGCTCGTCATCGCCCACTCCACCTCGGTGCATTCATGCGCCCCGCAGCCATCCACACGGGCGCGTGGCGCTATCCGGGCGCCGACCCGCAGGCGAATTTCAGCCTCGACCAGATGCGGCGCTCGATCCGGCGACTGGAAGAGGCGAAGTTCGATGCCTTCTTCATGGCCGACCATCTGGCGTTATTGAATATGCCGATCGCGGCGCTCATGAGGAGCCACACGGTGACGTCATTCGAACCTTTCACGCTGCTCTCGGCGCTGTCGGCGGTTACCGAGCGGATCGGGCTGATCGCCACAGCCTCGACAACCTTCGATGCGCCGTATCACATCGCCAGGCGGTTCGCGTCGCTCGACCACATCAGCGGTGGCCGGGCCGGCTGGAACGTGGTGACGACGGCGAACCCCGACGCGGCCCTGAACTTCGGCTACGAGGCCCAGATGGATCATGACGAGCGCTACGAGCTTGCACGCGAGTTCGTGGATGTCGTCACCGGTCTGTGGGACAGCTTCGCTGATGACGCCTTCGTCAGGGACACGGAGAGTGGGGTCTTCGTCGATCCGGCACGCATTCATGCGATTGGTCACGAAGGCCCGTTACTGACAGTACGCGGCCCGCTCAACATCGCACGGCCTCCGCAGGGCTGGCCCGTGATTGTTCAGGCCGGGGCGTCGCCGGCAGGCCGTCAGCTCGCGGCGGAAACCGCGGAGGTCGTTTTCGGCGCTCCGCCGACGATGGAGGCCGCACGCAGCTTCAATGCCGATGTTCGTGCGCGCATGGCTGCGATCGGGCGCACACCCGACATGCTGCGTTACCTGCCCGGTGCTTTTGTCGTCGTAGCCGACAGCATGGATGAGGCGCTCGAGCGACGCGCGACGCTCGACAGTCTCGTCCACTACGACAGTGGTATCGGCTCCCTGAACTCGATGCTGGGATTCGACGTTTCCGGCCATGACCCCGATGGGCCACTGCCGGAGATCCCGGAGACGGAAGCCGGTCGTTCGCAGCGCGAGCGCATGGTCAATCTCGCCCGGGAGAAAGGTCTGACGATCCGGGCACTCGCGCAAGCCGCCGGCAGTTATTCGGGCTTCGCGTTCGTCGGCACCGCGACGTCGATCGCCGACGAGATGCAGGAGTGGCTGGAGACAGAGGCCTCCGATGGCTTCAACGTCATGTTTCCGTGGATTCCCGGCGGCCTCGACGAAGTGGTCGACAAGCTCGTTCCGGAGCTTCAGCGGCGCGGTCTGTTCAGACGCGAATATGAAGGGCGAACACTAAGGGAGCATCTCGGCCTTTCGCGGCCGTCCAACCGCTTCTTTCCGTACGAGCCCGGCGCGGTTGTCTGATCTTTCATTTTTCGATAAAGGATTTCTCCATGGCACGCATCGTCACCTTTGCCGAATATGGCGCCCCCGATGTTCTGAAGATCGAGGAAGTCGCATTGCCGGAACCAGGGCCGGATGAGATTCGCATTGCCGTCAGGGCGATCGGATTGAACCGTGCGGAATCGATGTGGCGCACGGGCGTCTATGTTGAACCGGTCAATCTCCCCGGCCGGCTGGGCTATGAGTCCGCGGGCGTCGTGGAGGCCGTGGGAGAAAACGTCACGCACCTCGCGGTGGGCGATGAGGTTTCCACCATGCCGGCCTTCTCGATGAACGACTACGGCCTGTACGGCGATCATGTGCTGGCGCCAGCAAGTGCGGCAGTGAAGAAGCCATCGTCCATTTCGTTCGAAGAAGCGGTTTCGATCTGGAATCCCTTCATCACTCCATGGGGCGCATTTATCGAAAGCGGCATCGTCACGGACAAGGATACCGTGATCATCACTGCCGGTTCGAGCAGCGTGGGCATCGGTGCGATCCAGGTTGCGAAGCTTGCGGGCGCGAAGGTCATCGCAACGACGCGCACCAGGGAAAAGGCCGCGCAAATCGGCATGGCGGGCGCGGACCATGTCGTCGTCACCGACGACCAGGACCTGGTGGCCGAGGTCGAACGGATAACCGGCGGTGCGGGTGCGACTGTCGCGTTCGATCCGGTCGGCGGTCCCGCTTTCCCCAAGCTGATCGACGCCCTGGCGCCGGGTGGCACCGTCATGATCTATGGCGCGTTAAGCGACGAAGTGACGCCGCTTCCCATGCTCCGCGCGCTCGCAAAGGAGGTCGTGATCCGAGGTTATAACCTGTTCTCGATTACGACCACTCCGGCCCGTCAGGCCAAGGTTGCCCGATTCGTTTACGACAATCTCGAAGCGGGCAAGCTGACGGCAACCATCTCGAAGTACTTCCGGTTCGAACAAATCGTCGACGCGCATCGCGAGCTGGAGAAGAACCGGCACATCGGCAGGATCGTCGTCACGCTGTAGCTTGCGGTTGCCACTTGTAGCGAACTTCCGCTCGACGAAGTTTCAACTTGTAGTTCTGGCGTTATGAAAAACATCCGGGCGATCCAGGTGCCCGCGACTCATCCTCTACTTAATGGACAAAATCATGGCAAGTACACTTCAAGGAAAGATTGCGCTTGTGACCGGCGGCTCGCGCGGTATCGGCGCCGCAACCGCCATCCAGCTCGCTGCGGAAGGCGCCACCGTCGCGCTGAGTTATTCCAGCAGCGAGATCGCAGCCGGAGAGGTCATTGCAACGATCGAAGCGTCCGGTGGCAAGGCGATTGCCCTGAAGTCCGACCAGGCGGACGCAACAGCGGTCAAGGCATTGATTGCGGAAGTTGTCGAACGGTTCGGCCGGATCGACATCCTTGTCAATAACGCCGCCGTGTTCGTGACGGGCACGGTGGCCGAGACCACCGATACATCGGGCTTCGAGCGACAACAGAAGATCAATTACGAAGCCGTGGTAACCGCTATTCGAGAAGCCTCGCGGGTGATGGCGAGCGGCGGCAGGATTATCTCGATTTCGTCGGCGCTCGCCTGGCGATCGACATGGCCCGGCCTTGCTGACTACAGCGCAACGAAGCGCGCGATCGAGGGCTACAGCAAAGGCGCCGCGCGGGATCTGGGCCCGAAGGGGATTACCGTGAATGTTATCGGCACCGGTTCGACGAATACCGAGATGAATCCTGATAACAGTCCCTTTGCCGAGGCGCAGGCAGCCGCCACTGCGCTCGGACGCTTCGGTCGGCCTGAAGAGATCGCCTCCGTGGTCGCCTTCGTCGCCAGCCCTGCGGCGAGCTTCATTACCGGCGCGATTATTCCTGTCGACGGTGGCTACAGCGCGTAACGCAATACGAGCCACGTGACGCAATGCTTGCCGTTTCGTGGCTCCGATAACCAAGAATTTTTATGGACTGCAAAAGGAGTCGGAAAATGAATGATTCGCCCGTAGTACTCGTGACGGGAGCGCTTTCTGGAATTGGTCGCGCAACCGCGATTGCCTTCGCGAAAGAGAAAGCTCGGCTGGTCATCTCGGGCCGTCGACTCGAAGAGGGCAGGAAGCTCGCAGACCAACTGCGTTCGTCTGGTGCCGAAGTGGAATTTGTGCAGGCAGACGTGCGCTTCGAGGACCAGGTCCAAGGCCTGGTCGACCGCGTCATTTCCCGCTTTGGCCGCCTGGATATTGCGGTGAACAGCGCCGGTTACGAGGGCGACCCGGCACCGATAGTTGAACAGAACGTCGATCAATACGCTTTCGTTTTCGATACGAATGTGCTCGGCACGTGGCTGGCGCTCAAGCACGAGATCCGCGCCATGGCAGCCCAGGGCGGCGGGAGCATCGTCAATGTATCGTCGACGATGGGTATTCGCGGCGCCCCCAGGAACGCACTGTATGTCGCCAGCAAGCATGCGGTCGAGGGTCTGACGAAATCCGCCGCGCTCGAGACAGCCGCATTCAATATTCGAGTCAATGCAGTCGCTCCGGGGCCCATCCAGACTGAAATGCTCGACCGCATAACGGGCTCCGAATCGAGCAAGGCCGCGATGCTCGCCACCGTGCCGCTTAAACGTGCGGGAACGCCTGAAGAGATTGCGGACGCAATCATTTTTGTGGCGTCGGAAAAAGCGAGTTTCATGACCGGAGAAGTTCTGAGAGTTAACGGCGGACGAACTGCTGCTTAACCGCTCCGGCCTGGTCTTTCCATGGACACGTTCATCTGTTGCATAGACGTTCGGACACGGTTGTTGCAGCCTCCCACCGCGTGGATTACGTCATGGCCTGGATGAATCGGCTATCAACCGGGCTTCGTACTGCCCGGTTGCAAAGGCATGTCACCGAGCCACTGCATGAATTCACCCACGTGTTGCGCCCAGAGGTCGGGACGCGTCATGGTGAAATGGCCGGGCGACGATGACGTGCCCTGTTGCACCACGTACCGGCCCTGCGGAAGCGTCGGGACGAGTCTCTCGAGGACTTGTAGCGTGTCGGGATTGAACTCGTCGTCGGAAAAATTCAGGGCGAAGAGCCTGGCCTTGATCCTCGAGAGCGCTGGCTCGGGATCGTAGCTGAATGACGACTTCAGCGAATACAGGATGTCGTTCGGGTCGACGTGCTCCGCCTGGAAGCGGGTGGCCGCGAGAAACTTGTCCGCTGCCACGCCATCCGGAATTTCCTGCTGCAGTGCGGGCGCACTGTCGATCATCATCCGCAGCACCCTGAAACCATCGACCCAGCCGCGTGGCGTTTGCGTGTAGTCGCCGCTCTTCCAGTCCGGATCGGAGCGGATGTCGTCGATCACCATGCGTCGCCACAGCAGATTGCGACCTGAGACCGAAATCGGCAGCGAGACCACCGGCATCACGCCGTCCATCATGCCGGGATAGGTCTCCGCCCATTGCCACGCGTTCATGCCACCCATCGACATGCCGAGAATCGCATGCAGATGCCCGATGCCCAGGGTTTCGGTGACCAGCTTGTGCTGAAGATCGACGATGTCGCCGTAATCATAGTTCGGAAATTTCGCCTTCAGTCCGTCACTGGGTTTGCTCGACTGCCCATGGCCCACGTTGTCGGGAAAGATCAGATAGTAGCGCCGCGCGTCGAGCGGACGCCCCGCGTCGAACAGCGCCTTCGTGTAAGTCGGGCTCAGCAGCGTGCGGCTGTCCGCACCGGTCCAGTGCAGGACCAGGACGGCGTTGTCGATGGCCCCCTGTGCATCGCGATGTGGCGTGCCGAGCGTCGCGTAGTGAAGCTTTAGCCGGGCCAGCGTCTCGCCGTCCCGGAACCTGTAGTTGTCGAACCAGGCATCGCTTTGGACAGCCGCCGGATTCACGCGCTGGTCCCAAGGCGTGGCTCCGTTGGCGGAAGCAGCGGACGGCACGTTGGACTGGGCCGCTGCGGTACCCGCGCACAGGGAGCTTGACAGCAACAAGCCAAGCAGCGTGCCGGCTGCGGCACGGGTAAGACGAGACTTCATGATGATTTCCTGGTTGAAGAGGGCGTGTGCGCCCTGGTCCGGCTCAAGCCGTTGGATTGGCATGCTTTACCGCGGAGTCCGGCACGACGGGTTGGCGACGCAGCAGGTCGAACGCCATGATGTGGCTCGCCCCGGAAATACCCACGCCGTAAAACGGGATCAATGCCATCGGCAGCGTCTGGATGCCGGACATGCGTGGATCGTTGAGCAGGAAGCAGGTCAGCCCGGTACCGACCGCGACGACAAAATCGGCAAACCCGAACAGATGGAACGCCAGATATCGGTTGCGCGTCTTCGGCAGCAGCGTGACGCCGAGGGCCAGCCATCCGGCGATGAAGTCGCCCCATCCCGCATTTCGCACGAAGGCTTCCGGCAAGAGGTCGTGCGCTCCGTACCAGAAGAAGACCAGCGCGGCCGCGATGCGCCAGATATGGAATGCCGTCAGCGTTCGCAGCCCAATGGCCTCGATGTAGGCGCGAAACCTTCCGGACAGTGCGTATACGACGACCGGTGCCACGATGCCCAACGCGATCAGCCCTGCGAGCCACAGCGGGTAGACGGCACGGAAGATGCCGAATTCGGCGGCGACGGCAACGGCCAGCCCCCAGACGAGCAGTACGCCCAGCAGGACGCGCGTTCCGCGGCTCTTTTGTGTTTCAATTGGCTGATCCATTTTAACTTTCTATTAGTTAACCTAATTTTCTAGCTTGCTTTCAGGCCAAGATCCGGATGCGTTGCCCAAGCGTTACAGCGCGCCTTTTCCGCCGTCTTCGGACAGCTTCAGAAGCGGTGTCGACTTGAACAGGTTTTCCGGCTGTACGCGCTCCCAGAGGCTGCCTATCCCTTGCTGCCGGCCGCGTTCGTCTTCACGGCGTAGCCACTGTTCGACCGTCCTGATTCGATTCGGATGGATTTCATCGAGCAGCTCGTAATCACGCCGGATCACACCGTGCTTCCAGATGTTCCAGAACCCGGTGAAGTTGTCGCGGAAGCTCATCGTGCTCTTGTCATTCGGATCCGCGTTGTATCCAGCGGGCCGGCTCGCGGCCATCTTGAGCGGGCCGTTCCAGTAGGTGTCCAGATCCGTGTCGATATAGCGCGCCGGATGCCCGGTCACCCGCTCGAACGCCTCGGCCAGTTTCTGGTACTCGACCTGCTCGATCGCGACTTCGAGGTCCAAGCCGTTCGCGCGCTCCGGATGGTCGAACAGCCAGCGTGCGTAATAGCCGCAATCGTCCAACGCGACATGCGGCACCGCGCCGTTGCCGAGCGGCACGCGCCAGGTCACCACGCCGTCCTCCACGAACGGCGTCATCGGCGTCATCGCCGAGATCGCCATCTCCATGTACGGTCCCGTGGTGAATACGGCGGCGCCCATACGGTCCCGGTTCGTCTGGTTCTGGAACAGGATCCATTCGCCGATGCGGCCTTTGCCGTCATAGTGGCCCGCGCGGAAACGGGAGTCGTAGCCGGCTTTCTTGAGTGCGTAGTCGAGGTTGCCGTACACGAAGAACTGGATGCCTTCCTCGAGCGCGATTTCGTAGCAACGGATCGCCCAATAGATCTCCGTTTTCTCTCCGGTGTTGAATCCGTCGAGATTGATGTATGCCCCGTCGCAGCCGCGGAAACCTTCTCGCAGGATGGCTTCATCGGCGAATGTGCCTTTCAGGATCGATACGTTGCCGAGTGCAAGCAACGCCTTGGCCCGCCGGGAATCGGGGTCCCGACTCAAGGCCCGGACGGAATACTTGCCGTCGGCGACGAGCGCGCCGACGACGGGCAGCCCCTGCGCGCCGGTGCCGCCCACGACGAAAATCCTGGAAGTGGCGTGGGAAGTCATGTTCGTTTCCTCGAGTTTGATTGAACGGGCATCCGGACCGGCATCTTCCAACCCGGGGCAGGCCAGTAACTCTTATTATGAGAGTTACTGGCCTGCCCGACAAGTGCTTTTCGGTTCCCGGAAGCAGGGCGAGGCCGTGGTGCCCGCGGGATCGTTCTGTCGAGGCGTTGTTACTCTTATAATGAGACTTACCCGACGACGATCGTCGGACTATTTGGGATACAGCGCATGCGCTCGAAGGGTTTCGATGGAATGGTGTGCCCGATCGCCGGAGCGATGGCGGTGATCGGCGACCGATGGGCTTTGCTGATCCTGCGCGATCTCGTCCTTGGCCTCAGCCGATATGACGAGTTTCGCCAGTCGTCGGGCATCACCAATGCGACACTCAGCGATCGGCTCAAGCATCTGGAGGCCAACGGCCTCGTCGAGCGCAAGCGCTATCAGGTCAACCCGGATCGCTTTGAATATCTGTTGACCCGGAAAGGTTGGCAGATCGCTCGAGTCATGCCGGTGCTCGCCGAGATAGGAGATAGCCTGGGGGTTTCCGGAGCGTCGGCGCCGCCGATGAAGTTCGTGAACCGGAAGACCGGCGCCGAGATACGGTTGGGCTTTATCGATCAAAACACGGGCGAGGAGGTCGGCGCCGCTGATCTGATCATCGAGGAAGGCCCCGGGGCGGACGATTTGCTGCGTTGGCGCTTGGCGCAAGGTGCGCGCCGCCGCCAGCGGGCATGATGAAGACCAACCCGATCTCTCGCGATACACGCCGGCTCCGTTGGTGGGTCGGTGCGTAAGTGCACCGAGCCCGCGCCGGTTCGAGACTAGCCGGCTCAAAGGAGCTGCACCCTGGGAACTGGCCTTTACGAATGCGCGGGTTCGAATGGCAACTGAGGGGCGATCTGCGCTCGGCGCGCGTCTCGGGGCGGCGGCCGGCCGCGTTCGGCCATGAAGCGTCGCTCGACGCGATTGCCTGAATCGTCGACAATCAGTGTCGATGGATGACTGGGGCGTTAGAAAAGTGAAGCTCTACCGAGTTACAGCGGCAATCGATGATGTGTCGGGCGCGGCAACGACCCGAACAAGGTTCGGGACGAACACGACATTCAATGCCACCATAGACGGTCAGCGACAATACGCTGTGCAGATTCTCGGAACTGTTCGAGTTGAGAGCGGAATGATCGTAACCGCAGTACTCCGGAATCCGAACGATTGGCAAACATTGGAGGGTTGGCGCGACCATCAGAGTGGGCGCATTGAGGGCGTTGCCTCAATAGCGTCTCTGCGATTTGCCGCCATTTTGTTTGGTGCGCTTTTCGCGTCCGTCGTCGTTTTAGGGTTTGTTTGCAGGCCGGTTGCGGGCGAGCATCTACTTGCCGTTTCAATGATTTTAACTTTCGGCGCGGCGACACTGATACCCATTGTCGGTTGGTATCGGGGAATGCAAGTGTGGCGTGAGCTCCGCCTTGATCGACGATGACTGCCTCTAAACCGGTTGCGCGTAGTCTACCCGTCCCTCTTCGAATCGGCCCGCCAGAAGCTTTGAAGCCCCTTCGCAACTGAAGCGAGCAGCAGCAGAAGAAGAACCAGCGTGATCCAGTCCTCTCCTCGCCACGTTGCTCGGTCCAAGACCGAGTGACTGGCATCGGCCGGGTCGAAGTAAGCTGGCAGCGTGTAGCCAGCAGGGCGGGATAGCGCAGCTCGCTTGGCAAGTTCTTGCGATCCGTACCATGTCGCGTTGTAACCGTAAATGGTGCTGCTACTTTGACTCACATATCGACGACCGTGCACGATATACGAGTATGTCCACGACGGTGTCCAGATCCTCCCGCTCTTCTGGGATCGAGAAATTGTTTCCGATGATAGAACGGTCGCGTCGGTCGAGGACCATGACCGCTCTACTATCACGAAATAGACTCGCGACGCGGTCGCGTTTCCGATCCAGACGATGACACTCCCCGCCAGAACTAGAGTTGTCCAGACGATGATGGACATCCGCGTATTTGTCCTTGTTTTCACTTGTAATCCGTTGTCTCGGTTGAGATCGCTCTTTTTTGGCCTGGTTGAAGTCGTACACGGGGACAGACGGGCCGAAATAGATCAAGAGTCTCAATTCCCAAGGAATACGCGTAGCTTTGGACGTAGCTTTTCTAGCTGGCCCCTGTCAGATAACGCGCAGGTACTGCTGCATCGTTGGGGTGACGGTTGCAGGTGCTGCTGCGAGTTAGGTGCTCATGTGAACGGAAAAAGTTGCTTTGGCCGGCCGAGTTTACCAGTGGGCCGGACGGGATCGCACGAAGTTCGCCATCCGGCCGGTAGCGGCCGGTTGCGCGTCACAGGGCGGTGGCCCGGCCGCCGGCCGAGGTCGGCCATAAAGAGACCGTCGACGACGGCCTCTATATCGTCGACAATCCCCGAATCGTCAAAGTAACCTTCTCATGTAAAAGGTCCGGCGATGCAAAACGCGACCCGCGAGCGTAGCGCGCAACTTTGGAAGTGCACACTGTCCGACAGCCGCCATCGGCCTGTTGCGTTGTCAGCCGTTGTCCGCCACGTACAGCCTGGTGACGTACCGGCGCTCGGGCTGCTTTTCTTCGCGGCCTTTCATGGAACGATCGACGATGCTGGACACACTGAAACTCAGTATGCGTTAATGGCAACAGCGATTCTTAGCGGCCGGTATGGCGAATGGATCTTCGAAGCATCGTGGATAGTTGAGCAGACGGACGGTCTCCAGTCAGCGTGCCTCGTCTGCGACTATCAGCCTTATGGATGTCCGGTAATAGCTGTTGTGGCCACAGCACCCGCCAATCAGGGGGCAGGCACAGCCGGAATGTTGCTTGACGCCGCAATGGCTACATTATCCGCGCTCGGTCATTCCGAATGCTGTGCGATAGTTACCCAGGGAAATGTCGCTTCGGAGCGTTTATTCGGAAGTCGCGGATTTTTTCCTCGCGCCGACGTCCGCGGTTCGTAACGTGGTGTCCGCTTCATTTCGACCAGAAACTGACAATCGACGCACACGGATGAATCGTTGGCAATTTGGCTTCCCGAACGTCGGCGTATCAGGATGAACTCATACCGTATTCGACTCCGTGAGCACGCACCGTCTGATGCCGATCGGTTCTGCGAATTGCAAATGAGCTCTCCGGTTGCACGTTATGTGTCATGGCTCCCACGAACGCGAGAGCAATGCGAGAGGGCTCTGGCTGACGCGATAGCACAGCAACGTTCTGCGGAGCGGGTACGGTTCTTCTATGCCGTTGAATTTCAGCACGTGGACGGGATGATCGGAAGCGTCGGATATACAGTTCGGGATGCCGGTTCGGCTGATTGTGGACGGTTCTTGTTACCCGCCTTTCGGGGAAATGGCTATGCGGCTCCGGCGGTTCGCGAACTGCTGCAACGGGCGTTTGGCTCTGGCGGGATCGTAAGCATGGCAGCCTCATGCTCGGTTGGGAATCGGGCCTCTGTTCGGGTAGCGGAAAAATGCGGATTTCGCCTGATCGCAGAGATTCATGGGCGCGCACACTTTGAAATCCGGCTGAAAGACTTTCATGCACTTGCACCGAATGGACCTGACTAGAACGCTCGTTATCGGAAATTCGGGTTCCGGCAAAAGCTGGCTGGCGGAGCGCATCGCCGGCCATTCCGGTGCCGCCTACGTCGATCTCGACCTGATTCATTGGCTTCCTGGCGGGTACGACGTTGCTCGAGAGCGCACGGAAGCGATTCGCCGGTTGCAACTTGCTGCCGAGGCCGATCGCTGGGTGATCGAAGGCATCTACGGATGGCTCGTCAGCGAGGTTCTGGCAGACGCGAGCGCGTTGATCTGGTTGCGCCTCGACGAAGCCGAATGCGTGGCGAATATTCGTCGGCGAGGCGTTCGCCGCAACGGATCCCCGGAGGCTTTCGACGCATTGCAGGTGTGGGCCGCGACTTACCGATCCCGGACCGGGTCAAGCTCGTATGTTGCCCACCGGTCTATTTTCGATCGCTTTAGTGGAGACAAGAAAATTCTTTTGTCGCGTGATGCAGTAACTGAGTTCATCGGTCAGTTGCCGCTCTGACGAATGTCGATTTCGTGATGTTCCGATCTCCCGCCTGTGGCCGCCCCTTCTGGGGTGACAGTCGTCCATCTGGCGGATAGCGGCCACAAGCGGTCGGTCGACTTCAACGTCCAGATCGTTGACAATTGCGTATGGGTCTTTGGCCACTCCCAGTCACAAAACCGTGTGAGATGCCTAGTCATACATGAACTACCCTCCACTTGAACTTGGTGCTGTTTTCCAAACGGACTGGACAGAGCATCCTATTCGCGTGATCGCGTTTGATGCAGATGCGGTCATGTATGACGCTTGGTGGCCACACAAGCAAGCCTGGGGCATGGAGAACCTGTCCGGCACCTTTAGCTACTACCGCGTGGGACGCACCTTGTTCTTGTCACGAGTGCATTATCTGCGAACCGATGAATACACTGAGCTCGAGGCTAGCATTCACAGGCCAGATCTTCCCTTGGCCTACGCGCAGTTCGAATCGTTGAACTGGTATGACCAAAGGCCCGAATCTCTATCGCAACTGGCTCAACAGATCGCCCAAGCACGAGGCCATCAAAACCCGAGCGATGATGCTTCGCTTCTAGAAACATCAGCCATCTACCTCGCGCCTTTCGGTCCAAAGGGCAGCCAGAAGCCGCCGACGGTATGCTATGCGCAGGACGGCTATGCGTTCAACGAATCAGAAGTTCTATGGAACGCGTGGCAATTGCAGGCCCCGCACCTAGGTGATCACCATCTCACGAGCGGCATCGGCATCTATCGTTTAGGGGTTCGGCGGCGCACCCCGACTTTCTATATCTGGGGTTCTTTGAGCCAGCTGAATGGAGGAACGAGTAGCTCGTAAGAAAGGGGAGCCACGATTGCTCCTGTCGCTGCTCTGCGTCCCGCGAACGGCTGCTTCCGGGATAGCCCGATGGCTGCTTCGGGTCGGCTACGGCCGGCCACATCTGGCAGCATTCGGCCACGAACGGCCGTTCGACACAGCTTTTTAGATCGTCGACAATCGGTGCAGATAAGGGCGTAGCCTTTAGCGGTTACCGTCGATCAGATCGTTCAGCAGCGCATCGAACGCGGCCTGTGCGTCTTCAAGTTCCTGCAGGGCGGCATCGAAGGTTTGCAGCGCGAACGGCGAAGGCTCGCCGCTGGCTTGCGGCGGAAATTGCTTCTGCATCGAGGCGAACGTGCTCTGCACGCGCAGCGTGGCGGCCACCATGCGCTCCATCGCCTGGGTTTCTTCGGCTCGGGCCTGTTCCGGATTCATTCCACTCTCCTTGGATGGTTTTCTTGAAGACCAGATCGTACACGCTGTGTCCGTTCTTGCCGCCCTTGGCAGAACGACTCCGTTGAAGGTTCCAACGGCACGCTGCGCGAGAAGCGATTTAATCGGGAATGATTCCGCAGTCGCACCGAGGCCAAGATACTCAGCGAGTGTGGCTACAAAATCCCGCCGCGGGTCAGGCCCATACTCGTTCAAATGCAGACAATTCCCTCTCGGTCGATGGGGTCACATGCTCGCTGCGGCTGCGATTGGCGAGCATTTTCCGTTCGCGATGTAGTATCGCAGTCGCTCCCAAGCGTCCAGGTAGCGATGCCACGGGATGGCGGCCAACTGCTCGTCATGGATGACGAGGATCTGCTCGACGATCGCCAGTTCGTGATCGAGCAGCAGGCAGCGCTCCCCTCGATCCACACGCGTGACGCATGCATTGAGCGCTGCTTCCGCGCGCCGGTACAGATCAAGGTCCGTGCCAGTCGAGGTCGCATCCCGCAGATAGAACGCGAGGTACACCACGCGAACCAGGCAAATGACCTGGTCGAGGTCTCCGCGCCCACCCCGCACGGTGGCCAGGGCGAGGTGGTTCTCCAGTGACAGCGCATGGATCTTTTCCGTTGGCAACGGCAGAAACATTTCTCTCGTTAGGCGCGATCGACCGACTCGTCGCATTGATCGTCTCTTGTTTTCCAATTTGCTCGCTCGTGACTGAATCGTGTCTCTCGTCATGCCAGATCGAGGCGGCCTGATCGCACACTAGGAATCCGTACACCTATCCGTTCGACATGCAGCGATGCCCCGTGAAAATCAACGATGCCCGATCACCCGCTCGGCGGCCGGCTGCCGAGACCGGCCCGGTAAACGGGCCGTGGAATCGAGGCAGGATCAAGGCGTGTGGGCGAATCGGATGGGTCATTGTCGAAGCAAACGACCCATCGACCGTTCGTATGACTATCGTTGCGCCATCGCGCTCGTCTCCGACCAGCCGCCGCCCACCACCTTGTACAGCGTGATGAGGTTCGACTGCTTGGCGAGCATGTCCGTGATCAGTTGCTGTTGCGCAGTGTAGAGCGTGCGCTGCGCGTCGAGCAGGGTCAGGAAGCTGTCGGTGCCGCTGCGGTAGCGTGCCTGCGCGAGGTCGTAGTACTGCTGCGCGGCGTTCACGTAGTCGCGGTCCGCAGCCACCTGCGTGACGTACGTCGTGCGTCCCGCGAGTGCATTCGACACTTCCTTGAACGCCGTCTGGATGGCCTTCTCATAGTTGGCGATGTCGATATCCTTCTCGACTTTCGCTACGTCGAGCGTGGCGCGGTTGTAGCCGAAGTCGAAGATGGGCACCGAAATGGACGGCGCAAATGTCCACGCACCCGTGCCCGCCTTGAAGAGGTTCGAGAGGCTGCTGCTCGTGGTGCCCGCGGAAGCCGTCAGCTCGATCTTCGGAAAGAACGCGGCGCGCGCCGCGCCGATGTTGGCGTTGGCGGCCTTCAGCGTGTGCTCGGCTTCGACGATATCGGGGCGGCGCGTGAGCAGATCCGACGGCACGCCTTCGCCGATGTCCGCGAACATGTTCTCGCTTTCCATCAGCGCACCGCTTTGCGGCAGATCGGTGGGCAGCGGCGCGCCGATTTCGGCCACCAGGTTGTTGCGGTCCTGCGCCACCGCACGCGTGTACGAGGCCAGGCTCGAGCGCGCGCTGGCCAGCGAGTTTTCGGCCTGGCGCACGTCCTGCAGCGACGCGCTGCCGATCTTCATCATGCGCACCGTGAGGTCGTAGGTGTGCTGGTCCGCATCCACGGTGTTCTGCGTGACCTGCAGCGTAGCTTCGTCGGAGAGCAACTGCAGATAGTCGGTAGCGACCGTCGCGATCAGGCTGAGCTGCGTGCTCGTGCGCGCCGCGTCCGTGGCGAGGTATTGCTCCAGCGCCTGGCGCTTGAGGCTGCGCAGGCGGCCGAAGAAGTCGATTTCCCACGACGTGAGCCCCACGTTCGCACTGCTCGAACTGGATGAGCTCGTGGAGCCTTCCACGCGTTCGCGCGTGACCGAGCCGGATGCGCTGATGGCGGGCCCGATGTTGGCGCGCGCGATGCGGTACTGCGCTTCGTACTGCGCCACGTTGAGCGCGGCCACTCGCATGTCGCGGTTGTTCGCGAGTGCGACTTCGATCAGCTTTTGCAGGCGCGGGTCTCTGAAGAAGTCGCGCCAGCCGAGGTCGGCACCCAGCGGTGCCTCAGCGGTGGGCTGTGCCGCTTTCGGTTGCGTCGGCACGAGGACGGTGGACCAGGCACTGTCGACGGGCGCGGCCGGGCGCCGGTACGTCGGGTCGAGCGTGCAGCCTGCCAGTGCGACCGCGCAAAGAAGGGCGATCAGTGTGCGTTTCATGCGTTGCCCTCGTTGATGTCGGCGGAGTCCGTGGCGTGACCGTGTTCCTTGAACAGTCTGCGCACCACGACGAAGAAGACCGGTACGAAGAAGATCGCAAGCACCGTGGCCGCGATCATGCCCCCCGTCACACCCGTGCCGATGGCATGGCGTGCGCCGGCGCCGGCACCCGTGCTGATGACGAGCGGCAGGACGCCGAACACGAACGCGAGCGAAGTCATGAGAATGGGGCGCAGCCGCATGTGGGCGGCTTCGAGTACGGCGTCCACGAGGCGGTGCCCCTGCGCTTGCAGATCCTTCGCGAACTCGACGATCAAAATGGCGTTCTTCGTGGAAAGCCCGATGGTGGCCAGCAGCCCCACCTTGAAGTAGATGTCGTTCGAAAGTCCGCGCCCGTGAGCGGCAAGTAACGCGCCCAGCACGCCGAGCGGCACGACGAGCAGCACCGCGAGCGGAATCGACCAGCTTTCGTAGAGTCCCGCGAGGCACAGGAACACGACGACGAGCGAGATCGCATAGAGCGTCGTGGCCTGGGAGCCGGCCTGCTTCTCCTGGTAGGACTGTCCGGTCCATTCCAGAGCGAAGCCGGGCGGCAGTTTGTGCGCGAGCTGCTCGACCGCGTTCATGGCCTCGCCGGTGCTCACGCCGGGCCGCGTGGCAGCCGAAATGCCCGTGGCGAGCTGCCGGTTGTAGCGCTCGATCTGCGGCGGCCCGAACGTCCAGTGACTCTTGGCGAACGACGAGAAGGGCACCATCGTCGAGTCGTAGCCTGTCGTGCTCGTGGCGGTGCTCGAAGACGATAAGGATGACGAACCCGACGAACTGCTGCTTGCCTTCACATACCAGTCGCCAAGGTCGGCGGGCATCATGCGATACGGCGCGTCCGACTGCACGTAGACTTTCTGCACGCGCCCCGTGTCGATGTAGTTGTTCACGTAGGACGAACCGAACGCGGTCTGCAGCGTGTCGTTGACGTCGGAGATGGAAAGCCCCAGCGCGTTGGCTTTTTCGCGGTCGATGTCCACTTGCAACTGCGGCGTGTCTTCGAGGCCGGACGGGCGCACCATGGCGAGCGTCGGTTCCTTCGACGCCATGCCGAGAAACTGGTTGCGCACCGCGAGCAGCTTGTCGTGTCCTGCGCCGCCGCGGTCTTCGATCTCGAAGTCGAGGCCGCTTTGCGTACCCAGTTCCTGAATGGCGGGCGGATTCAGCACGAAGATGCGCGCGTCGCGATTGCCGGCGAAATGCTGGTTGGCGCGCGCGATGATGGCCGGCGCGCTGTCGCGCGAACCGCGCAGGCTCCAGTCCTTGAGCGTCACGAACGCGATGGCGTTGTTCTGCCCTTGACCGTTGAAGCTGAAGCCGTTGATGGCGATGACCTGCTTGACGCCCGGCTCGTCTTTCAGCACGTACTGTTCCACCGTCTCTACCGTCTTCAGCGTGCGCGAGGCCGGCGTGCCCGCGGGCGCGCTGATCGACACGATGAAGTAGCCCTGGTCTTCGTCAGGCAGGAACGAGGAGGGTAACGTGACGTAGAGCAGCGCCACGACGCCGGCGATCACGCCGTAGAGGAGCATGTAACGCGCGGGCCGCGCGACCACGCGTGCGAGCGAGGAACTGTAGCCCGCATTGCTCCTCGCGAACCACCGGTTGAACCAGCCGAAGAAGCCGCGCTTTTCGTGGTGCTCCACGTCGGCGCGCTTGAGCAGCGTGGCGCACAGCGCCGGCGTGAGCGTGAGCGCAAGCATGACCGACAGCAGCATCGCCGAGACGATGGTGATGGAGAACTGCCGGTAGATCGCGCCCGTGGAGCCCGCGAAGAACGCCATCGGAATGAAGACGGCGGTGAGCACGGTGGTCACGCCGACCAGCGCGCCGGTAATCTGCCCCATCGCCTTGTGCGTGGCTTCCTTCGGGCCGAGTTTCTCCTCGCTCATGATGCGCTCGACGTTTTCCACCACCACGATGGCGTCGTCCACGAGCAGGCCGATGGCGAGCACCATCGCGAACATCGAGAGCACGTTGATCGAAAAACCGATCATCGACATCACGCCGAACGTGCCGAGCAGCGCAACGGGCACCACGATGGTCGGAATCAGCGTGGCGCGTACGTTCTGCAGGAACAGGTACATCACGAGGAAAACCAGTACGACTGCTTCGAGCAGCGTCTTCACTACCTCTTCGATCGAGATGCGCACGAACGGCGTGGTGTCGTACGGATAACTGATCGCTACGTCCTGCGGCAATTGCAGCTGGATTTCGGCGAGCTTCGCGCGCACCGCGTTGGCTGCGTCCAGCGCGTTGGCGCCGGTGGCGAGCTTGATGGCGAGTGCGGATGCCGGTTTACCGTTCAGACGCGACGAGGTGTCGTAGCTGTCGCCGCCCACCTCCACGCGCGCCACGTCCTTCAGCAGCACGCGCGAGCCGTCGCTGTTCACACGCAGCAGGATGTTGGCGAACTGGTCGGCGGTCGTAAGCAGACTCGACGAGCGGATGGTTGCGTTGATGGCCTGCGAGTCCGTTGCCGGCGAGCCGCCTACCTGTCCCGTGGAAAGCTCGACGTTCTGGTTCGTGATAGCCGTGGTCACGTCGGAGGGCGTGAGTCCGAAGCTGTGGAGCTTCACCGGGTTGAGCCAGATGCGCATGGCGTGCTGCGCGCCAAACAGCGTCACGTCGCCCACGCCGTTCAACTGTGCGAGCGGATCTTCGATCCGGGTCGCGATGATGTTGCCGAGATCCACCGAATTCCAGGTGCCGCCCGGCGACGAGAGCGCGACGATCATGAGGAAGCTCGTCGACGCCTTCGCCACCTGCACGCCTTGCTCCTGCACCGTTTCGGGCAAGGTAGGCGTGGCCTGCGTCACCTTGTTCTGAACCTGCACCTGCGCGATGTCGGGATTCGTGCCGGGATTGAACGTCAGCGTGATGGTGGCCTGCCCGGCGGAACTGCTCGTGGATGACATGTACAGCACGTTGTCGATGCCGCTCAGCTTCTGCTCGATCACCTGGGTCACGGTTGCGGCGACGGTGTCGGCGGAGGCGCCGGGGTAGGTGGCCGTCACCTGCACCGAGGGCGGCGCGATGGTGGGGTACTGCGCGACGGGAAGACTCGTGACCGCCGCCGCACCCACCAGCATGATGACGCTGGCCATCACCCACGCGAGAATGGGACGCTTGATGAAGAACTCTGCCATGCCGTTCTCCGCCTAGCGTTGTGCCGACACGGACGAGGCCGTGTCTGTCGCGGGTGCCGCGTTCGCCTGTGTCTGCGGCGTATCGGCCGCCACCTTGACCGGCGCGCCCGCATGCACGCTCTGCAGGCCGCTCACGATCACGCGGTCGCCGGTGTGCAGACCCGACGTCACGATCCATTGGTCGCGGAATGCGTTGTCGGCCACCACCTGCACCTGCTGCGCGTTGCCGGTCGCGTCCGCCACGTAGACGCTCGCCTTGCCGTCCGATGTGCGCGTCACGGCCATCTGCGGCACGAGTATCGCGTTGTCGTTTTCGCCTTCTTCCAGACGGGCGCGGACGAACATGCCGGGCAGCAATTCGCGTTCGGGGTTCGGGAACGTGCTGCGCAGCGTGACCGAGCCCGTCGTGGCGTCCACGGTCACGCCGGAGAACTGCAGCGCGCCGGGGTGCGCGTATTCGGTGCCGTCTTCCATTACGAGCGTGACGGCGGCGCTGTCGCTGCCCGTTTTCTTCAGGCGCCCCGAAGCGAAGGCCTTGCGCAGCTTCAGCCATTCCGTGCTGGGGCGCGTGACGTCGAGGTACATCTGGTCGAACGCCTGGATGGTGGCAAGCGCAGTGGTCTGGTCGGAGGTGACGAGCGCACCCTCGGTCACGCTCGATGCACCGATGCGCCCGGAAATTGGGGCGCGCACACGCGTGTATTCGAGGTTGACGCGCGCAGATTCGAGCGACGCCTCGTCGGCCGTGACGTCGGCTGCGTCTTCGCGAACGGCGGCGACGGCATCGTCGTAATCCTGCTTGCTCACGGCGTTGATCTTCACGAGTTCCGTGTAGCGATCCGCTTTCGTTTTCGCCGAGGCCAGCGTGGCGCGCGCTTTTTCGAGCGTGCCGCGGGCCTGGTCGTAGGTCGCCTGGTAGGTGGCCGGGTCGATCTGGTAGAGCACCTGGCCCGCCTTCACGTCGCTGCCTTCCACGAACAGGCGCTTCAAGACGATACCGCCCACCTGCGGGCGGACGTCGGAAACCTTCAGCGAGGAAAGGCGGCCGGAGAGTTCGGTGGTTTCGACGATGCGCTGCGGCGCGAGCGTGAGTACGCCGACCGCGGCGGTTTGTGCGGCAAAGCCGGAGGGCGCGCCTGTCGGCTTGTTGCAGCCCGCGGTGCCGAGTATGGCGAATATCGAGAGCGCGGAAAATAAGCGCCGCGGCCTGCACATCGTGCGGTGGTGCGCGTGGTTAGAGAGGATTGACGTCTTCATCTTTGACCTGTTTGGACATCGCGATGCGGGAACGGGATGGCACCGAGCGCTTCAATGGCAGCTCAGCGGAACCGGTGCTGGGCAAGGCGTAACGCTACCGACGTCGCCTATTTCCGTGCTTACGGAAACTTACTGTCCGGTGACCCGAGAAGACAGACGAAAGAGACGGGGATGCTTGCTGTGTACGAAACGAAACACCAGGCGGTGCGGCACATACATCTGGCGAGCGCCAATACTCAGTAATATTTCGAAAGCCAGTCGAGCCTTCTCCGGGCTACCATCAATCCGTTCTCATACCACCCGAATACCCGAAGTGCACGCACCCCCCTTTCCCGATTCCACGCTGCAGGTCCTGCTCGTTGATGACGACGCCGAGCTGCGCGACCTGCTGCGCAAGTTCTTCCAGCAACGCGGCAGCGCGTTCTCCGTCTTGCACGACGCCACCAATCTGGCGCGGCGGCTCGAACGTGAGCGGCCGTCCATCATCGTGATGGACCTCATGATGCCGGGCGTGGATGGCCTCACCGCGCTCAAGCAATTGCGCGCGCGCGGCGACACGATTCCCGTCATCATGCTGACCGCGCGCGCCGAAGGCGTGGAACGCGTGCTGGGGCTCGAACTGGGTGCGGACGACTATCTGGGCAAGCCGTTCATGCCGCAGGAACTGCTCGCGCGCATCCACGCGGTGCTGCGCCGCCAAGGCCAGCCGCCAACCACGGTAGTGCAGGAGAAGCGCGCCCCGTGCCGGTTCGGCCGTTTCGAACTGGATTTCTCGACGCGCACGCTGCTGAGGGAAGGCACACCCGTGAAGCTCACGGGCGGCGAGTACGCGCTGCTCGAGGTGCTGGCCTCGCACCCCATGGAGACGCTTTCGCGTGCGCGGCTCATCGAGCTGCTCCACGGTCCGGATGCCGAGGTGACGGAGCGCGGCATCGACGTGCCGGTATGGCGCCTGCGTCGCCTGATCGAGGACGATCCGTCCAATCCCCGGCGGTTGCAAACCATGCGCGGCGTCGGCTACATGTTCATTCCCGACATCCCGGCCGATGAAGAATCCATTTGATTCGATGTTCGGCCGGCTCGTCATCACGACGGTGGGCCTGCTCGTGCTGGTTCACCTCACGTCGCTGCTGCTGATCGACCGAACCCGCGCGAGCCTCACCGCTTTCCATATTTCGCGCGTCATGGAGGCAGCCGCCCGCATGGGCGAGCACGATGGCGGCAGCGAACGGTCTGTGGCGAACATTCTCGGTATTTCGTTCGTGGACCTGAAGCAACTGCCGGCCGCCGAAGCGCAGCGCTTTCGCATCGACACGCTCGGGCCCATCGAACGGCAGCTGCGGCACGTGCTGCCGTCGGGCATCCACGTGGCGATGGATAGCGACGGCACGCTGCGCGTGCTCCCCGCAGGCAGCACGCGTGGCATCGTGCTCCCGCGGGCCGAGGTGCCACTGAGTCGTTTCACCGGGGTGCTGGCGTTGACGCTGGTGTTCGCTATCGTGGTTGCCGTCGTGCTTGCGTGGCACCTGAACCGCCCCATCCGCGATCTTGCCGCAGCCGCGCGTGAGCATCGCACTGGCCATCACCTGAACCGCGTGCGCACACGCGGGCCGCGCGAACTGCGCGAGCTGATTGGCGACTTCAACGACATGACGCGCGAGCTGGCCGAGGCAGAGCGCGAGCGCGCCGTGATGCTCGCGAGCATCGCGCACGACCTGCGGACACCGATCACACGCATGCAGGTGCGGGCAGACCTGCTGACCGACCGTAGCGATCGCGAGGGCTTTCTGCGCGATACCGAATCCATGTCGCGTGTCATCACGCAGTTTCTCGACTTTGCGCACGAGAGCCCCGAAGGGTCGCCGCAAATCAGCGTGGACACGCATTGTCGTCGCGATTACACCGACGCACCGAGTCCGGGCGGCGAAGCGCATACCGATGCACTTGTCACGCTCGATCTGCACGCGGGGCTCGACTTCATGCTGCCCATGGTCGATATCGACCGCATTCTCTCCAACCTTGTCGAGAATGCGCTGACCTACGGCGAGCCGCCCGTGGAGATCGCCACGCGAGCGCATGACGAGCACTACGAAATCGTGGTGCGAGATCACGGGGCCGGCGTGTCCGAGCCTGACCTGGACCGCGTGCTGCGTCCGTTTGTCCGGCTCGATCCCGCGCGCGGCGGCACCGCGCACAGCGGATTGGGCCTCGCCATCGTCCGCCGCCTCGTTCGCCATCACGGCGGCACGCTGCAGATTTCCAACGCGGCCGACGGCGGCCTTGTCATAGCGATGAGGTTTCCGAAGCACAGCGCCGCGCGATGAAGTGCCGCATGCGCTGTCGCCGCTCGTCCGGGGGGCAGCGGTGTCTAGTCGAGCTTCCCTGCGCCCACCGCTTCGGCAAGCGTGAGGGCGCCTTCGTTGAGGTCCTCGGTGGTGTGTTCACCAGGTGTTGGCGGAAGGGAGGAACGGCAACCCGACATCGATGACTCCGTTCACGATATGTTTCCCCTTCATCATCGCTTCCAGTGTTCGATACCGATGACTGTGCGGATCGTGCAGCGTGAGTGCACGTCGAAGTGATCGAGACCCTTTTCGACGTGACAGGATACGGGCGCTTCATGGCTGTTCAGCAGGGCGGCCAGACGGCGATTCGACCGGACGACGAGAGTCGAATCGAATTCCCCATAGCTCGGCGCGAATGACACAACTCGTCTACGTCCGCGTTAAATTTGTCCACTCACGCAGTGGACCAAGCGTTCCGGCAGTACCCCCTGATTTCTAGACCGATTCCCGGCGTACCGGGCGGCCGGCCGGGCGAAGCACCGAGTTCAGACAGTACGCTTTCGACCTCAAGCTCAGTCAAGCTTCAATCACTGCATGAATCTGGCCGATGCTGTTGAAAGCCAATTATTTTGGCATCTGATACATTCCGTTGGCATCCATTTCGGGGGCACGTCATGAAACTTCGGACCGTGTATTTGAAGGTGAGTGATATGTAGACGTCCACTTCTTTCTGGGAGCGACTTCTCGGATATGAACCGCTGAAGCGGTCCGGCAAGTGGACTGAATTCTTGATCGGCACAAACAGACTGGGCCTTTTGTTAAACGATTTTGGAGACGAGATAAAAGGTAGCAGCTCCGTCCCGGTCTTTGAGTTCGAAGAAAGTGCACTTCACGAATTCGTGAAACGGGCAACAGAAAACGGCGCCGCCATCGTGATGGACGGATTGAAGATCGCGTCCATGAAAAGCATTGTATTGAGCAGCCCCGACGGACACGAGTTCGAGCTTTGCATGTGCCGCAACTAACCACGGGCTTTGCAGTTCGTCGTATGTCCCGCGAACGACCGCTTGGCGGCGACGAAGGGCCGTTGCAGGAGCCGCGACGAATGTCGCCCGGGTCGCAAAGCATCCTTCGCGCGACCACACAACGGCCGCTCGACATCATGTGCCGCTGATTGTCGATGCCACATAACGGAAGGATAACGAAGTAATGCCGCTTATTTTCAGGCGTATCGACTCGAACTTCAATCACGGTAGCGCCCCGCATGCCGTGCATGCCAGGCTCAGCTCGCATACACGGTCAGGGTCCAGTCCAGCCGTGGCTCAAGATCCAGTGAACCCGCGCTCCGAGAGAGCCCAGGAGCACCGACCCGCCGAACGCCAGGTTCACCGCCGATTGCATCAGATCGTATTCAACGGAATTCTCAGATAGCGCTTGCCGTTGTTTTCCAAAGGCGGAAGGGCGCCGGCCCGCATGTTCACCTGCATCGCTTGAAGAATCAGCTTCGGCAAGGTCAGCGTCGCGTCTCGTGCGGTACGTGCCGCGACGAACGCGTCTTCAGTAATCCCGTCACGAACGTGTACGTTCGTGGTGCGTTCGGCCCCGATTGTCGTTTCCCACGCGTAGGCGTCCCGTCCGGGCGCCTTGTAGTCGTGACTCAGGAACAGTCTTGCTTCGTCGGGAAGGCAAAGCAGTCGCCGAATGGAGCGGAAAAGCCGCCTGGCGTCTCCGCCCGGCAAGTCGGCTCTCGCCGTCCCGTAGTCCGGCATGAACATCGTGTTGCCGCAGAACACCGAATCGCCGATGACGTAGGCGACACTGTCGGGCGTATGTCCGGGAACGTCGAGAACCCTGCACTCGATCGCCCCGATGTTGAATCGCTCGCCGTCATCGAACAGGTGATCGAATTGCGAGCCGTCGCGCAGGAACTCCGGTCCGGCGTTAAACAAGCTGCCGAAGCGTCGCTGTACCGCGGTGATCGCGCGTCCGATTGCGAGCGCACCGCCGACACGCGCCTGCAGAAAGGACGCGGCGCTCAGGTGGTCCGCATGGACATGGGTTTCGAGCAGCCATACGATCGAGAGGCCTTCCGATTCGATATAAGCGACGATAGCGCGGGCCGATGTCTCCGAACATCGGCACGTCGGTGCGTCGAAGTCGAGGACCGGGTCGATGATTGCTGCGGCAAGCGAGATCGGATCGTGAACGACATAACTCGCGGTAGATGTCGCCTCGTCAAAAAAGGAATGGACAACCGGCACCGGATGTTTTCCGGCACGCGTCCGAACGATGCCCGCGATGGCGCGTTCGAGCGATTGATCCACGCGATGTCTCCTTTTTCTTGCCCCCGTCCGTCTCCGATTCAAGCCTCGGAGACGAGTTGGGCAAAGTGCGGTTCGAGTTCGGGAAAAGCATCCGCGTGCCGATCGCCAGGCCGGTTCGGCGTCGAGGCCCTGGATTCAGAGACCGACCCGACTGATGTCTGACCGCCCCGGCAAGGCGGCGAATCGATGGCCGACGCCTTGATCATTGCCGTCGCGTTGCTGCACATCGCGTTTCGCGCGCGCTTTGGACGAAAGACCGCGTCCCCTCGAGCAATCGAGTCGCCGCTCAGAATGCAAACGCCGTCCTTCCGGGCAATCACTCTCTGCCAGGTCTGCTCGCCGTATCGACACGTCGTTGAACTGCTCCACGAGACGAGCACGGTGTCGGCTGACGGGCGCTCGAGAATCACGATGCGGACCGCCCCGAGGTTCGAATCGGTCCTGCACGCACGCTCGTCCGCTCCCGCTGAAAGCGGTGCAGCCGGAGGCGATCGCAGGGCATCGAGGATCCTGTCCCAACGATTCCGGTCGCTGATGTCGTTTGCGACGTCGTCGATACCTGGAGTGTTTTCCATAGCTTCAATATCGCCGTTGGATGCTGGATGCAGCGTGAGAAACGGTGCTGCCAGGCGGGCGGTTTTTGCGCGGGGCCTGTGCAAAGCGCTGCACAGGCACATCGCAGACAGACGATTCAGCTTTGCAGGAAATCGAGTAGATCGAGGTTGACTGCGCTCGCGTTGATCGTCGCCATGCCGTGCGAGCCGCCGGGATAGATCTTGAGCCGTGCGTTCGGGGCGATTTCAACCGACCGTCGTGCCGATGCGTCGATCGGCACGATCTGGTCGTCGTCGCCGTGCAGAATGAGGAGGGGAACGTCGATTTTTTTCAGGTCTTCGGTGTAGTCGACCTCGGAGAATTCACGAATGCAATCAAATTGCCCCTTGATCGAACCCATCAGGCCTTGCACCTGGAAGGCGTCGATCGTGCCTTGTGACACGTCGGCACCCGGGCGGTTGAAGTTGTAAAACGGTACGGCGAGATCCTTGTAGAGCTGCGAACGATTGTTCACCACGCCGGCGCGCAGTCCATCGAATACATCGATCGGCAGACCGCCCGGGTTATCGTTGGTCTTGAGCATGATCGGCGGAACCGCGCCGATCAGCACCGCCTTTGCGACGCGTCCGGTTCCGTGGCGGCCGATGTAGCGTGCGACCTCGCCTCCACCGGTCGAATGCCCGACCAGCACCGCGCCGCGCAGATCGAGATGGTTCAGGAGTGCCGCGAGATCGTCGGCATACTGATCCATGTGGTTCCCGTCCCACGTTTGACCGGAACGGCCGTGGCCGCGGCGATCGTGTGCAATGACACGATAGCCTCGGGTGCCGAGGAACAGCATTTGTGCATCCCAGGCGTCGGCACAGAGCGGCCACCCATGGGAGAAGACGACCGGCGTGCCTGTCCCCCAGTCCTTGTAGAAAATCTCGGTACCGTCCGTGGAGTTGAAATAGCTCATGGCACGTTCCTGATCAGGTTGATTTGAAGGAAGTCTCGGGCAGGGCAATACGGAGCATCGTGTCGAGTTGGCGATCGCGAACGGCGCGTCGCACCGGCGCCCGCTGGTTTCCGGCGTGGCGGTGAGCAGCGACCCGCGCATGCGGGCCGCACTCACGAAGTGCGGGCATCGTCGTTTCGTTTCAGTGACTGCAGTCGTCACGCTCCGAATCGACGTGGCAACCCGCTGAGCCGCGGGAAATCCGGAGCGATCGTCATATGCATTGCGTCGATGGCGGGGCCGACGGTACGCGAGCGAACCCGCGTCAGCGCATGCCGCCGCTGGCGATGATGTGTTCGCCCGTCAGCCACTTTGCGTCGCCGGAAGCGAGGAAAACCGCAATCGATGCAACGTCGTCCGGCCGGCCCACGCGTCCGAGCGGCGTCTGGCTGACCGCTGAACTCTCGAACTCCGATCCGATCACGCCGGCGCTTTGCGCACCTTCGGTCACGATCACGCCGGGGTTGATCGTATTCACGCGAATGCCGCGCGGCCCGAGTTCGCGCGCGAGCGCGCCTGTGATGGAATCCACCGCGCCTTTCGTGCCGCTGTAGACGGCGGTCGTCGCCGGTGTGAGCGTCGAGACGACCGAGCTGACATTGATGATGCTGGCGCCTTCGCCCAGGTGCTGGACGGCGGCCTGTGTCGTGAGCAGGACCCCGAGCACGTTGATGTCGAATTGCCTGCGGTATTGCGCTTCCGTGAACGCCTCGATCGGCGCGAACTCGTAGACGCCCGAGTTGTTGACGAGAATGTCGAGGCGCCCATACGTTTCGATCGCCGCGTCGACGATGCCTTTCGCGTCGGCCGCCTTCGACACGTCGCCGCCCACGGCAACCGCTTTTCCCCCGGCCGTGGTGATGGCGGACACGACGTCGTCCGCGCCGGCCTTGCTGCTGGCGTAGTTCACGACGACCGACGCGCCCTCTGCCGCGAGCGCCTTGGCGATGGCGGCGCCGATACCTTTCGACGCACCGGTTACAACGGCCACTTTTCCTGCAAGCTTGCCCATGATGTTCACCTCAGTGTGAATGATTCCGTTGATGGACACCGGCCAGCCGTCTCGCACGATGCGATCGCCGGTGTTTTCTGCCTGTGCGGACCTGCATGCGGTCGCGATCGCCTGGCGCGGCGCGACTGGCCGGGCATCGATGCGCGGGACATGGCATCGTCAACCCGGCCATGCCGAATCGCGGATGACGGAACAGAAATTCCCCCGATGGAAGTGAGGCTCCTTGTCGGCGATCACGTCGGCCTTCACGTTGCCGAACGTGGTCTCCGGTTTATGCTTGATGCCGTTGTAGAACGCCTGAATGATCTCTTCCTTGAAGTGCGGCGGGCGCGGATGCGCATGCGTGACGGCTTCGCGTTCCTCGTGCGAGAACGCGTGGTACGAAAGGCCGAGCACATCCATCTCGACCCCGGCGGTCACCAGCGCAACGACCGGGTGCATATGGCGCGGAATGCCGGGCGTGGTATGCAGCGCAATGGCCGTCCAGACGAGATCGATGTCGGCCGCGGTGATGCCCCGGCCCGAGAGAAAGTCGCGGGCCGCATTGGCTCCGTCGACTTCGAAGCGTTCGGTGGCGCTGCTGTACGCGCCGGTGAGGCCGATGTCATGGAACATGGCGCCCGCGTACAACAGTTCCGGATCGAATTTCAGGCCGCGACGCACGCCTTCCAGGGCGCCGAACAAATAGACGCGGCTCGAATGATGAAAGAGCAGCGGGGTGGACGTGTCGCGCACGAACTCGGTAATTTCCCGCGCAAGCTGACTGTCGGGCACGGCGACATCCTGAATGACCTGCGACATGACGGTTCTCCATCGAAATGTGAGCGGATGCCGGCGTCCTGGCGGACGCCGCACGCGAACGGCCGGTTACTTCGCCGCAGCCGTCGCCCCGATTCTCGCGAGGGCCTCGCGAACGCCCGCGCCGTACTCGGGGTCCGCCTTCGCGCAATTGAGGATGTGGCGTTCCTGGATAGGCGCGTGGACGGAGGCCAGCTGCCGGGCGGTGTTGTCGAACAGCACCTGTCGCTGCGCCCGACTCATCAGGCGAAACAGATTCCCGGGCTGCGCGAAGTGATCGACGTCCACGCGGTGGTCCCAATGTGCGGCGTCGCCTTCGATTCGCAGCGGCGGCTCGTGAAGATCGGGCCGCGCTTCCCACTCGCCGGCACTGTTCGGGTAGTAGGACGGCGTGCCGCCGAGGTTGTCGTCGGTGCGCATGGCGCCATCGCGGTGGTAGCTGTGGAAGGGGCACTTCGGCGCATTGACGGGAATGTGATTGAAGTTCACGCCCAGCCGATAACGTTGCGTGTCGCCATAAGAGAAGAGCCGCGCCTGCAGCATCTTGTCCGGCGAAAAGCCGATGCCGGGCACGACGTTCGCGGGCGAGAACGCGGCCTGCTCGACCTCGGCGAAGTAGTTGCCCGGGTTGCGGTTCAATTCGAGCACGCCGACCTCGATCAGCGGGAAATCGCTTTTCGGCCAGACCTTGGTCAGGTCGAACGGGTTGAACGGCAGCGCCCTGGCCTCGTCGTCGTTCATCACCTGAATGAAGAGGGTCCAGCGCGGGAACTCGCCGCGTTCGATGCTTTCGTAAAGGTCGCGGCCATGCGTTTCTCGGTCCTTGCCCACGAGCTGTTCGGCTTCGCCGTCGGTCAGATTCTCGATGCCTTGCTGCGTACGGAAGTGGAATTTCACCCACGTCCGCTGGTTGTCGGCATCGACGAGGCTGAACGTATGGCTGCCGAATCCATGCATGTGACGATAGCTGCGCGGGATGCCCCTGTCGCTCATGACGATCGTGACCTGATGAAGCGCCTCCGGCAGCAGCGTCCAGAAGTCCCAGTTGCTGTTTGCGCTGCGCAGTCCGGTGCGCGGGTCGCGCTTGATCGCGTGATTGAGATCGGGAAAACGCAGCGGATCACGGAAAAAGAACACGGGCGTGTTGTTGCCCACGATGTCCCAGTTTCCTTCTTCCGTATAGAACTTCACCGCGAAGCCCCGGATATCGCGTTCGGCATCGGCGGCGCCGCGCTCGCCGGCGACTGTCGAAAAGCGCATGAATACCGGCGTTGCCTTGCCGATTTCCGAAAAGAGTTTCGCCTTGGTGTAGCGCGTGATGTCGTGCGTGACCGTGAATACGCCATGCGCGCCCGATCCTTTGGCGTGCATGCGTCGTTCGGGAATGACCTCGCGGTCGAAGTGCGCGAGTTTCTCGATCAGCCAGATATCCTGCAGCAGCGCGGGACCGCGCGGGCCGGCCGTTTCGATGTTCAGATTGTCGGCGACGGGTGCACCGGTTGCGTGATCGAGACGCGTAGACGTATCGCGATTTTTCATGCGTCGACTCCAGGAGGGGTGGGCGGACCGGCGCAGCGCCATGCCGTTTCGGGGCGGGCGGCCGCGCGAGGCTTTACGGGAAAATCAACGTGCAATTTCGGCAGGTGCGCCGACATGAAACGGCCGGACCGCGATGGCCACCCGTTCGACGAGTGACGCGCCACGGAGGCATCGACGAGTCGATGTGAGAGAAGCGTACCCGCGGGGTGCCCGCGCGATCTTGTATAAAACACCGGTTCGTTGGACGATTCGCGGACGACCGTCGAATACCGGGGGCAGGGGCTGAATCCGGATCAGGAGGCGGCGGTGCGGGGTGCGTCGGCGCATGTCGAGCGCACGCACATGCGCCGCCCGTGACGTTTGCACCGGTGCGGGGCTATCGGTTGCGCTGCGCCCAGTCTTTCGGCCCGCACCCCTCGAGACGCGAGAACACGCGCGAGAAATGGCTCTGGTCGAAAAATCCGCAGTCCGACGCGATGCTGGCCAGGCTCGCATCGGTGTCCCGCAACAGCGATTTCGCACGCTCGATACGGCGCTTGAGCAGCCACTGATGGGGCGTGCTGCCGGTGGTCTGCTTGAAGGCTTCGCCGAAGTAGCTGGTGGAGAGATTGCACTCGCGCGCGAGATCGGCGATCGACGGATTGTCGTGCAGGTGGGACGCGAAATAATCCTCGATGCGCCGCATCTGCCAAGGAGCGAGTCCGGAGCGGCGCGGCCGGAGCGCCGGATCGGCTCGGCCATAGCGTGTGACGACGTGTTCGCAGAACGCCAGCGCGAGGTAATCGATGAACAGCGCACTCGTCAGGTTGGGCTGCTGCAGGACCGTCTGCAGCGTATGCGACAGACTGAGCAGTACCGGGTCGCTGGCGCCGAGATGCGGCTGCACGAGTCCTCCTATGCGCCGGCGCCGCTTTTGATCGGTGAATTCCTCGATCGCGCCCTGGGCCAGATAGAGCCGCATGGTATCGAACGGCATGTCGAGACGGCGCGTCGGGCTCGAGCGCAGGTCGAGCAGAAAGCAACTGCCCGGACTGCACGACGCGGACGCGTCGAGATTGCCGCTTGAATAACGGAGGCCGGGATCGGGGCCGAGTATCAGCGGCATCTGGAAGACGAAGGCTTCCTCCGGTTGCGGCGTGAGCGAGCGCCCCGGCTGGGGCCGCGGGTTGATCAACCGGGTGAACGAAATCGGTTGCCCGTGGGAGAAAACGCCGGCCCGCACGGTCGGTGCGTCTCGCAGGAGAAACCGTCTGGCGAGCGTGTCGTCTGCAACCGGTTGACCGAAATCGACAGGATCCTTGTCGTTCATTCATCGCGCCCTGGAGTGCGCCCGGTCGGGCGTGGCGTGCCTTTGCCCGACGGCGGGTTCAAATGAAATCAGGCCCAATTTAGCGCAATTCGATGACGGCCGCGCGATGCGTGCAGTCACGCGCGTGACGCTGTCCGATCGCGGGTGCGACGCGCACGGCAATGGTGCGATTCGCACTCGCGCGGAACCGGACGGTGCGCGGGCGTCGTTGCGCGCGCCAACGCAGGGCGGCTTCGTCAGCGTGAACTCAACGACGTCTGACCGACGTGCGATGCCGGGTCCCAGCCGCCGCCGAGCGCCTTGAACGTCGAGATCGCGGCCCGCGCGGATTCCGTCTGTGCTTGCGCGCGCGCGTCGGCGGCCTGCAGCAGCGTCTCGTTCGCGTGCAATACGTCGATGAAGCTCGCCGCACCGCTGCGGTACGCGGTCATCGACGCATCCTTGGCGCGGGAAAACGACGACTCGGCATGCGACAGCGTGGCCGCCTGCGCCTGTCGATTCACCAATGACGAGAGCGAGTTCTCGACGTCCTCGGACGCGCGGAGGACGGCCTGCCGATAGGCCGCGAGTGCCTGCGCGTCGGCGCCTTTCGCCGCTTCGACATCGGCGCCGATGCGCGCGAAATCGAACAGGCGCCAGCGCAGCCCGACGAGGCCGGCCGCCTGGTTGGCGCCGCCCGAGAACAACGTACCGGTGGCGGCGGCGGTCGCGCTGCCGAGGAAGGCGTTCAGCGAGACCGTCGGGTAGTACTCGCCGATCGCGGCGCCAATGCGCGCATTGGCCGCGGCGAGGTGACGTTCGGCGGCGATCAGGTCGGGACGTCTTTGCAGCAGATCGGCCGGCGTGCCCATTTCCGCGAGCGACGGCGCAACGGGGATCACGGTGGGCGGGCTCAGCTCCGCGCGGTGCGTGCCGGGAGGCGTGCCGAGCATCACGTCGAGGGCGTTCGACGCCGCGTCGAGCGCCGCGAGCAGGACGGGCACGCCGGCCTGAACCTGATCGAGCGCGCCTTGCGCCTGCTGAACCTGATAGTCGGCCGCCGCACCTTTCGAATACAGGAGTTTCACGTCCGCGAGCAGTGTCTGCTGCGTCTGCACCTGCCGGGTCGCGATGTCCAGACGGGCCTGGAGCCCCCGGATCGTGACGTAGAGGTCCGCGGTCTGGGCCGCGACGGCAAGGCGGGTGGCGACCGCCGCCGCCTGCGTCGCCGAGTAATCGGCGAGCGCGGCTTCACGCTGGCGGCGCAGACCGCCAAAGATGTCGATCTCCCAACCGGCCTCCAGGTTGGTTTCGTACTCGGTGCCCCAGCGCGCGTAACCCGGCGTGGCATTGAGCAATTGCCCCAACGGCGTGTCGACGGACTGATAGGCGCGGGCCGCCGACGCGGAAACCGAGGCCGACGGGAGGAGCGCCGCGTTGGCCGTGCCCAGGCGTGCGCGTGCCTGAGTGATTTGCGCGACGGCCTGGGCCAGGTCCAGGTTCTGCGCCAGCGCCAGCGAAACGTAACGCGTGAGCAGCGGGTCGTTGAAGCTTTCCCACCAGGCGGAGAGATCGGCAACCGGAGCCTGTGCCGTGCCGGCGGACGGCTGGGTCAGGTAGTGCTGCGCCAGCGGCGCATCCGGGCGGTGGTAGTCGGGACCCACGGCGCACGCCGAAAGGACGGCGACGCTGGCCAGGAGAACAAGTGGACGGTGCAGGGGCATGATCATCTCGGGAGCGCAACGGCAGAGCGGATAGTGTGACCAATATACAATATGGTCACAAGTTGTCAACTCGCGAGTGAGCGGCTAAGCTTGAGACATGAACAAACCGACTCCCTCCGCCTCCCCGTCCCGCGGCCCCTCGGACCACGAAGTTCGCGCGCAGATCGTCGACGCCGCAACGGAATACTTCAGTCGCTACGGCTACGAAAAGACCACCGTTTCCGACCTCGCGAAGGAAATCGGGTTTTCGAAAGCCTATATCTACAAATTCTTCGATTCCAAGCAGGCGATCGGTCAAGTCATCTGCGCGAATCGCCTCGCCGCGATGATCACCGCCGTCAAGGAAAACATCGACGGCGCGCACAGCGCGACGGAAAAATTTCGCTGTATGTTCAAGACCTTGCTTTCGTCCGGAAGCGAGCTCTTCTTCCAGGATCGCAAGCTTTACGACATCGCCGCCGTGTCGGCCGCATCGCCCTGGCCATCGGTCCAGGGTTATGAGGACCAGATCCGGCAACTCGTCGCCGAGATCCTGCGGCTCGGGCGCGAAACCGGCGAATTCGAACGCAAGACGCCGCAAGACGAGGCGGTGAACGGGATCTTTCTGGTGATGAAGCCCTATTTCAATCCGCTGCTGCTCCAGTACAACCTCGAGGGTGCGGAAGAGGCGACGACCCAACTTGCGAACCTGGTACTCAGAAGTCTCGCGCCATGAATCTTGTTGTGACTGTTGACTGAATTGGTCACTAGTATCAGAATGAGAGCTCCTGTTCTTTGCGAGAGGGGACCTCATGTTCCGGCGCCATCATTTTGTCTACACATTGGGCGTGGCTTCGCTTGCGCTCGCGGCATGCGGCGAGCATCCGGCCGCCGATCCGCGCACCGAGGCGCCACTTGTGCGTACGAGCGCCGTTCACGGCGCGGCGGGGGCGAGCCGGTCGTTTTCGGGTGTCGTGGGCGCCCGCGTTCAGAGCGATCTCGGTTTCCGGGTTCAGGGCAAGGTCATCGAGCGGCTGGTCGACGCGGGCCAGACGGTCAAGCGCGGCCAGCCGCTGATGCGCATCGATCCGATCGACCTGGGGCTGCAGGCCCGTGCGCAGCAGAAGCTCGTGGATGCCGCCCAGGCGCGCGCGACGCAGACGGCCGCCGACGAGGCGCGCTATCGGGATCTCGTCGCGGCCGGCGCGGTTTCGGCATCGACCTATGACCAGCTCAAGGCGGCGGCCGACTCCGCCAAGGCCCAGCTCGTCGCGGCGCAGGCGCAGGCGGTGCTCGCCAACAACGCGTCCGGCTACGCCGTCGTCATGGCGGACGCCGACGGCGTGGTGGTCGAGACGCTGGCGGAGCCCGGCCAGGTCGTCGCGCCGGGACAAATCGTCGTGCGGCTCGCGCATGCCGGCCCCCGCGAGGCCGTCGTCCAGCTTCCCGAGACGCTGCGTCCCGCATCCGGCTCGATCGCCGAGGCGACGCTGTACGGCGCGGCCCAGAAGCCCGTTCCCGCCGTCCTGCGCCAGCTCTCCGACTCCGCCGATCGGCTGACACGGACCTACGAGGCGCGGTACGTTCTCCAGGGCGCGCTGTCGAATGCGCCGCTCGGCGCGACCGTGACGCTCGATCTCGCAGGCGACGCCGGCCAGGCACCCGCCGCCATGGTGGTACCGGTCGGCGCGGTGTTCGATCCGGGCACGGGCACCGGGGTCTGGACGGTCGACCGGGCCCAGTCGCGCGTGACCTGGCGCAAGGTGCGCGTCACCGCATTGAGCGACGACAGTGCGACGGTGACGGGCGACCTTCGCGACGGCGACCAGGTCGTCGCGCTCGGTGCCCAGTTGTTGCACGACGGAGAGCAGGTGCGTCTCGCCAATGACAAGATGATCGCGGCATCCGTCTCCGCGCAAGGAGCGGCGCGATGAGCGGCTTCAACTTGTCGGCGCTCGCGGTGCGGGAGCGCTCGGTCACGCTGTTTCTGATCATCCTGATCTCGATCGCCGGCGTGGTGGCCTTCCTGAAACTGGGGCGGGCCGAAGATCCGCCCTTTACCGTCAAGTCGATGACGGTCATCACGGCGTGGCCCGGCGCGACCGCGCAGGAAATGCAGGACCAGGTGGCCGAGCCGCTCGAAAAGCGCATGCAGGAACTGCGCTGGTACGACCGGACCGAGACCTATACGCGTCCGGGGCTGGCCTTCACCACCGTGACCTTGCTCGACAGTACGCCGCCCGCGGACGTGCCCGAGGAGTTCTATCAGGCGCGCAAGAAGCTGCATGACGAAGCGGGCAACCTGCCGCCCGGCGTGATCGGCCCGCTCGTCAACGATGAGTACTCCGACGTGACGTTCGCGCTGTTCGCGCTGAAGGCGAAAGGCGAGCCGCAACGAGTGCTGGTGCGCGACGCCGAGGGATTGCGCCAGCGGCTTCTTCATGTGCCGGGCGTCAAGAAGGTGAACATCATCGGCGAGCAGGCGGAACGGATCTACGTCTCGTTTTCGCACGACCGGCTCGCGACGCTCGGCGTGACGCCGCAGGAGATCTTCGCCGCGTTGAACAACCAGAACGTTCTGACGCCGGCCGGTTCGATCGATACGGCGGGCGCGCAGGTCTTCATTCGCGTCGAAGGCGCGTTCGACAAGCTGCAGACCATTCGTGACACGCCGATCGTCGTTCAGGGCCGCACGCTGAAGCTTTCCGATGTGGCGACCGTCGAACGCGGTTACGAAGACCCGGCCACGTTCCAGATTCGCAACAACGGCGAACCGGCGTTGCTGCTCGGCGTCGTGATGCGGGACGGCTGGAACGGGCTCAACCTCGGCAAGGCGCTCGACGCGGAGGTCGCATCGATCAACGGCGGGATGCCGCTCGGCATGAGCCTCACGAAGGTGACCGACCAGGCCGTCAATATCCATTCGGCCGTCGACGAATTCATGGTCAAGTTCTTCGTCGCGCTGCTCGTGGTGATGGTCGTGAGCTTCGCGAGCATGGGATGGCGCGTCGGCATCGTCGTGTCGGCGGCGGTGCCGCTGACGCTCGCGGGGGTCTTCGTCGTGATGGCCGCCACGGGCAAGAGCTTCGACCGCATCACGCTCGGTTCGCTGATTCTCGCGCTGGGCCTGCTCGTCGACGACGCGATCATCGCCATCGAAATGATGGTCGTGAAAATGGAGGAGGGCTACAACCGCGTCCAGGCGTCGGCTTATGCGTGGAGCCACACGGCCGCGCCGATGCTGTCGGGCACGCTGGTCACGGCGGTCGGCTTCATGCCGAACGGCTTCGCGCGCTCGACGGCGGGCGAATACACGAGCAACATGTTCTGGATCGTCGGCATCGCGTTGATCACGTCGTGGGTCGTGGCCGTCGTCTTCACGCCGTACCTCGGCGTCAAGCTGTTGCCCGACATCGCCGTGATCGAAGGCGGCCACGAGGCGATCTACAACACGCGGAACTACCAGCGCTTTCGCCGTTTCCTCGGGCGCGTGATCGGCCGCAAGTGGATGGTCGCCGGGATCGTGGTGGCATCGTTCGTGATCGCCGTGATGGGCATGGGACTGGTGAAGAAGCAGTTCTTCCCGACGTCCGATCGCCCGGAAGTGCTCGTCGAAGTGCAGATGCCCTACGGGACTTCGATCGAGCAGACCGCGTCGGCAACGGAAAAGGTCGAGGCGTGGCTCGCGAAGCAGCCGGAAGCGCAGATCGTGACCTCGTACATCGGGCAGGGCGCGCCGCGCTTCTATCTGGCGATGTCTCCGGAGCTGCCGGATTCGTCCTTCTCGAAGATCGTGATCCGCACGAACGACGAGCGTCAACGTGAAGCGCTCAAATTCCGTCTGCGCAAGGTCGTCGCCGCAGGCCTGGTGCCCGGGGCGCAGGTTCGCGTCACGCAGCTGGTGTTCGGCCCTTACTCGCCTTACCCCGTCGCGTTCAGGGTCATGGGCCCGGACGCGGGGACGTTGCGCACGATCGCCGCACAGGTCGAACGGACGATGAACGCCAGCCCGATGATGCGAACGGTGAACGCCGACTGGGGGCCGCGCGTACCCACCGTGCACTTCACGCTCGATCAGACTCGTCTCGGGTCGTTCGGGCTGACGTCCAGCTCGGTCGCGCAGCAACTGCAATTCCTGCTGACCGGGATTCCCGTCACGCACGTGCGCGAGGACATTCGTTCGGTGGAACTGGTCGCGCGTTCGGCGGGCGACACCCGGCTCGACCCGCAACGGATCGAAGGATTCACGCTGGTCGGTACCGCGGGGCAGCGGGTGCCGCTCTCGCAGGTCGGCAAGGTCGACATCCGCATGGAGGATCCGATCCTGCGCCGTCGCGATCGAACGCCGACGATCACCGTGCGCGGCGATATCGCCGAAGGATTGCAACCGCCCGATGTGTCGACCGCGATGCTCGCGCAGCTGCAGCCCATCATCGCGAAGCTGCCGGGCGGCTACCGGATCGAGGAGGCCGGCTCCATCGAGGAGGCCAACAAGGCGACCAATGCACTCGCGCCGCTGTTTCCGATCATGATCGCGCTGACGTTGCTCATCATCATTTTCCAGACGCGCTCGATTGCCGCGACCATGATGGTGTTCGCGACCAGTCCGCTGGGTTTGATCGGCGTGGTGCCGACGCTTCTGCTGTTCAATCAGCCCTTCGGCATCAACGCCTTGGTCGGGCTCATTGCGCTGTCCGGCATCCTGATGCGCAACACGCTGATCCTGATCGGCCAGATCGAGGTGAACACGCACGCGGGCATGATGCCGTTCGATGCGGTGGTGGAGGCGACCCTGCAGCGCTCGCGGCCGGTGATCCTGACGGCGGTTGCCGCGATGCTGGCGTTCATTCCGCTGACCCATTCCGTGTTCTGGGGCACGCTGGCTTATACGCTGATCGGAGGAACCTTCGCCGGAACGATTCTGACGCTGGTGTTTCTGCCGGCCATGTACTCGATCTGGTTCAAGATCCGGCCCGCGGCAGGAGAAAGCCGTTCCGCGCTCGAACCCAGCGCCAGCGTGACGACGGAGGCATGAGCGCGCCGGGCGATGAAGGTATCGCCCGGCGCCTCGCGACGCGGAGTCGACCTGCGTCCGGTTGCGAGTCCGGCGGCGAACGGATTGACGCTGCGGGAAGGCGAGCCATGGCTTGCAGTCGAGATCGGGAGAGGCGATCCGGTGCGCCCCGTTTGTTCTTTGCGCGGTGACTTCGGGGCGTCGGGCCGTGGCACGGAATCGGACCGACGCCGGACGGCGACTCGATGCGGCGGCGGGAGGTGACAGGCAGGTGGGACGAGATCCGGCGTTCGCAGGCCGGCAATGCCGGCCGGGACAAGACGGACTACCGATCAGTATGGTCTTTCACCACGTTCGCGACTGTCTCGAGGGAACGCCGGAGCGTGTCGAGGTCGACCGAACCCAGTGCCAGGCGAACGGCGTGCGGAACGTGTCTCGACGCAGCAAAGGGATGTGCCGTCGACACCGAGATGCGCTCACGCAGCAACGCCTTCGCAACGGCATCCGCCCGAACCTCGTGTGGCAGCGGCAGCCAGACGAAGTACGACGAGGAGTGACGGACCAGCTTCAAATGACCGAGGACTTCGCTCACGACGGCCTGGCGCAGGGAAGCGTCACGCCGTTTCTCCGCTTCGAGCCTTGCAACGGTGCCGTCCTCGATCCAGCCGCAGGCAATCGCCGTCATGGCGGCGGGCGTGTTCCAGACGGTCGCCCGGATCGTGCGTTCCAGTTTGCCGACCCAGTCGCGCGGTGCGCTGACCATGCCGATGCGCAGCCCCGTCGCGACGCTCTTCGACAAGCTGGACACGTACACCGTCAGTTCGGGCGCAAGCATCGCAAGCGGCGGCGGTGGACGCTTCTCCAGAAAGGCATAAGCCGCATCCTCGATCAGGATCAGTCCGTGTTGCCGGGCAATGGACACCAGATGACGCCTTTGACGGGCGCTCACCACCCATCCCAGCGGGTTATGCAGGGTCGGCATCGTGTACATCGCGCGCACCCGTCTTCGCCGGCACAATTTCGCCAGGGCATCCAGATCGGGGCCGTCTGCCGCACCTGGAATCGTCACGAGTTCAAGCCGGAAAGCCTCGGCGGTCAGCTTGAAACCGGGGTACGTCAGCGCGTCCACCGCGACGACGTCGCCGGGGTCGAGCAATGCCATGGCGGTCGCGGTGAGCCCGTGCTGTGCGCCGCTCACGAGCAGCGTGTTCTCGGGTGACGCCGACAAGCCGCGGCTCGTCAGATGGCGGGCCATGGTCTCCCGCTCGTGCGGCCGTCCGCCATGGGGATGGTAGCGAAGCAACGCTTCCAGGTTGCCCGACCCCGCCAGCTCTCGCAGCGCCGTTCTCAGAAGCTCGCCCTGACCCGGCATGGAAGGGTTGTTGAAGTTCAGGTCGATCGCGCCGTCGTTCCAGGCCTGGAGATCGACGCCATGACCGCGCGGAAGCACTTCCTTCACAAACGTGCCGCGGCCGGTTTCACCGCTGACCAATCCCATTGCATCGAGCTCGGCGTAGACGCGCGTGGCGGTCGCGAGCGACAGCCCCTCTCGCGCGGCGAGATCGCGGTGGGTCGGCAGTCGGGTTCCAGGACGCAGTCGACCTTCGTGGATGTCCGCCGCGAACCGGTCAACCACTTCCTTGTAGCGAAGTCGAGGCATGTCGATTCAATACAATCGTTTGAATGTACCGATTATCTTCCAAACATCGCGCGTGATACCAACGCTTCTCGCGTCTTGTCGCAGTCGCTCGCCTTTACGCATCGACATTTGTGCAGCTCACGCGCCTCCAGGATCGGAAATTACGGCGCAATTCGACAGATTTACATACGCCGAAACCAGCGATCCGGATGACGCTTGCCGGCCCGGAAAAGACCTGAAGGGAGCCGGCCTGGCAGGCTGCTGCACGTCCAAGACATCGCCGGATGTATCCATGACAATAATTTGATTGTACTGACATGGCGAACTACGATGCGTTGTCGATTCAAGCCAGACCCGTGATTTCCGGCAGATCGCCGCACTGGCGGTCAGCGCGAACGTCACACCGACTCGGCGCGCCGGACTGCATGCGCCGTCGTTTGCGGGGGCGATCTCACTGAATACGCTTCCCGTTACCGAGGTGAAGGGAAGGGAGGCAACATGGAACTGAACGTCACTGTCATCCTCATCACTTTCGCCGGTGTTTTCCTGATCTGCTTCATGAAGGGCGCCTTCGGTGGCGGTTTCGCCATCGTCGGCATCCCGCTGCTGTCGCTCGTCATGGATCCCGTCACGGCGGGCGGCTTGCTTGCGCCGCTGTTCATTGCAATGGATCTGTTCGGTCTGCGGTACTGGAAGCCGTCGACCTGGTCCAAGCCCGACCTCGTGTGGCTGGTGCCCGGACTGGTCGTCGGCATCGGGATCGGTTATGTGCTGTTTCGCGGGCTGGACCACCGGGCAATCGCCATCGTGATGGCCATCGTGACACTGACGTTCGTCGGAATGTGGTTCATGCGAGGGGGTGAAGTCGTGGTGCGTGCGCGCTCGTCGCGCAAAGCGGTCGCAGCCGGCATGACCTCGGGCATTACCACGATGGTTGCGCACTCCGGAGGGCCGCCGTTGGCGATGTACCTGCTGCCGCTCGGTCTCGGCAAGCAGATGTATGCGGGGACGACCAGCATGTTTTTCACGGTAGGCAACCTCCTCAAGGCGTTGCCCTGGCTGGCGCTGGCAAGGCCGACGGGCGCTGTCTGGGCGTTGATGGCCATCTGCCTTCCCGCCATTCCCGCGGGCGTCTGGCTGGGCTGGCGCCTGCATGACAGGCTGAACCAGCGTCAGATGTACCGAGCCTGTTATGGCCTGCTGATGGTCACGGCCCTGAAACTGCTGTGGGATGGTGCATCCGGATTTCTGCGTTAGAGATCCTGCGCTGTTGCTCGCGACCGGCTGGTGGCAGCGTGCGCCGATTCGACAGTCGGCCCGCGGCGGCCACCGCGCGGCCGTTCGTCGGGAACGGCCGGATCGGTAACCGGGGCGGCACGCGGGCCGGCCGCCGTCAATGCGGCGCGGTGAACCGCGGATCGATGTACGCGTCGACGTCCTGCGACTGCTTGTACACGGCGTTGCGCACGTTGAACGCGTTCGCGTTGCGCGTCGAGCCGTAGATGGAGTCGAGCCCGTCGCCCTTGCGGAACGCACGTTTCGCGGCGGCCTCGTCGAGCAGGTGCGTGCCCTTCAGCAGCGGAAGGTATTGTTCCGGCGCGAGTCCGACGCGTGCCGACATGATCTTGACCGCGTCGCCCTGCGTCTTCGGATCGTTGATGTACGCGACGCAGCGATACCAGACCTTGACCACCTTCGCCCAGTCGGCCCGGCGCGCGGCGAGGCTCGTCGGCGCGACCGTGATCGCGTCGTAGATCAGCCCCGGCGCATCGGCCGACGTGAAGATCGCCCGCGCGCCCGGTGCGCGCTTCAACGCTTCGCCCGCATTCGGTTGCCACGCGGCCACCGCGGCGATATCGGCCGACGAGCCGAGCACCTGCGGCAGTTCGTTGGTTTTCGCATTCACGAGCGTGACGTCGCTGTTCTTGAGCCCGTGCTTCTGCAGCGCGGTTTCAAGCAGCAGGTGGTCGACGAGGCCGAGTTCCACGCCGACCTTCTTGCCCTTCAGCGCCTCGACGGTGCGCAACGGCGGTTTCGCGACGATCATGTCGTTGCCGGCCGAATAGTCGGTCAGCAGGATCATCACGTTCTTCGCGCCGGACGCGCCGGTGACGAGCGCATCGCCGTTGGTCGCCGCGACCGCGTCGAGCTTGCCCGCCGAAAACGCGTCGAGCGACGCCGAGTAATCGAACCATTCGAAATCGACGTCGACGCCGGCTTCCTTGAACCAGCCCTTGTCGAGCGCGACCTGGAACGCGACCCAGCCGGGCCAGTCGCTGTAGCCGATCTTCAGCGGGGCGGCGGCTTGCGCGGCGGGGGCCGCCCACAGCGCGGCAGCCGCGACGGCGGCCCCCACTGCGTGGCGGACAAAACGGAAGGACGACAGGCGGCGGAACGCCGGGGCGGGACGGGTCATCGTTGTTCTCCAGGAGACCGGGATCGGGATCGTCGATACGGACCGCGCGTGAACGCACGGTCCGACTGCGTGACCGGTTCCTGCGGATGCGGAACGGAAAAAGCGGCCACGGAGAGGCACGATGGCCGTTGCCATCGCCAATCTCCCGGGCTTTTGTCCCGCCGTGTAGCGCATGCGCGTCCGCTCTCGCGATCGGACGAACCTGCGCCGGGCTGCTCTCGGACCAGACGTTCGGTGAACCGGAACCCTAGCACCCCTAAGATGCGACGCCGCCGCACCTCTCGGCGTCATGCCGAGCGAGAAGCGTGCCAACGGCACGCGGCGGCGCGTTTCAGCGGCGGCGCATGGCGCGCTGAAGTTCGATGAAGCGGGCGGCGAACAGCGCGGTCAATACGCGCCGGAGCAGGTCGAGCTTGTTCATGAGGGGCGGGACATCGAGTGACGGTGTGCCGATTCAGCAATGCCCGTGCCACCGTGTATCGCACCATGCGCAATCGCATTGCACGCACTGCGCCGGTGCGCGTTCGCGTGTGCGTGGTGCGCCGCGCGCCCGGTGCGGGGGCAACCGTACGCGGCGGCTTCGCGCATGCCGGGCGTCGGCGCGCCGCCGTGCGGCGTCGTACGGTCAGGGCGAGGACGTTGGCACGCAATTCGCTTGATCGACGTTCGAGAGGTGCGAAGCAATTTGCATCATCTTCAGGATCGCTAGGGTTCCGGTCGTGCGGCGTACGCCGCGCGATGCCTGGTCCGAGAGCAATCCGGTCTTGCCTTTGCCTCGATGCGAGGAAACGGCGAGGCTCCACGGAGGGATAAAAGCCCGGGAGGTCGCGATGTCGTTCGGTCGCCCTCTCACGCCTTTTGTCCAACCGACCCCGGAGCCGCCATGTCGCCGAGCCCCCAAGCCACCCCCGTCTCTGTCCTCGCGCCACCGCCGCACGTCGCGTGGGAAACGCTGATTCCTGCCGGAACCCATTGGTCCGGCATCCTGCGCCGCGGTCTCGCGCTGCGCATCGTCGACGTCGACGGCGGCGCGAACCTGTCTGCCGTCTTTCATCGCCAGGAAGACCTGCTCGAACGTTACAACATGGCCGACACGCTGAAGGCGCAGCACACCGCGCATCTCACGCGCGGCCATGCGCTGTACACGGACATGGGGCGCGTGATCGCGTCGATCACCGCCGATACGCTCGGCTGGCACGATCCGCTCGGTGGCGTCGGCGATGCGCGGTTGTTTGCGCACAAGTACGGCACGACGTCGTACCAGGCCGATCGCAACGCGATGATCCGCAACGGCCGCGACAGTCTCGTGCTCGAGCTCGCGAAATACGGGCTGTCGGCGCGCGACCTGGCCGCGAACGTCAACTTCTTCAGCAAGCTGGACACGCGCGAGGACGGCGCGCTCGATTTCGTCGCGGGACATTCGCCGGCCGGCAGCGCGCTGGACCTGCGCTTCGAGATGAACACGCTCGCGGCGTTCTCGACCGCGCCGCATCCGTTCGATCCGCGCCCCGACTATGCGCCGAAGGCCGTGAAGCTGATCGCGTACCGCGCGTATCCGGCCGATGGCGCGGCGCCCGACGACGACCCGTGCCGGCGCGCGTGCGCCGAGAACACGCGCGGCTTCGCCAACACCGACCGTCTGTTCGCATAAGGAGCGAGGCCATGCCGATCATCGAAAGCCGTCTCGACCCGCGCGACGCAATCCACGACGTCACGCTGAACGCGGGCGACCCGTGGCTGTACGACCTGAAGCGCGGGCAGGTCCTGCGCATTCTCGACCTCGAGGGCAACCAGGCCGTCGATACGCTGTTCTACCGCTCCGACGATCCCGAGGAGCGCTACAGTGCGCAGGACACGATCCGTGCGCAGCGCAACCTGTACCTGAGCGCGGGCAGCGTGCTCGTCTCGAGCCGCGGCAATCCGATGGCGACGATCGTCGCCGATACGTGCGGCCGCCACGACACGCTCGGCGGTGCCTGCGCGGCCGAGAGCAACACGGTGCGCTATGCGCTCGACAAACGCTACATGCACAGCTGCCGCGACAGTTTCCTCAACGCGATCGCGCACTGCACGTGCGGAACCGGCGCGCGGCTCACCAAGCGCGACCTGGTCGGCAATGTCAATTTCTTCATGAACGTACCCGTCACGCCGCGCGGCGGGCTCACGTTCGAGGACGGCATCTCCGCGCCCGGCAAATACGTCGAGATGCGCGCGGAGATGGACGTTACGGTGCTGATCTCGAACTGCCCGCAGCTCAACAATCCGTGCAACGGCTACAACCCGACGCCCGTGCGGCTGACGATCTGGGAGGCCGCATGAGATTCTCCAAAGTGCTCGTCGCGAACCGCGGCGAAATCGCCTGCCGCGTGATCCGCACGCTGAAGCGCCTCGGCATCGCGTCGGTCGCGATCTATTCGGACGCCGATCGCGACGCGCGCCACGTGGCGCTCGCCGACGAGGCCGTGCGAGTCGGGCCGGCACCGGCGGCCGACAGCTATCTGAACGTCGCGGCGATCCTCGCGGCCGCGCGCGAGACCGGCGCGCAGGCGGTGCACCCCGGCTACGGCTTCCTGTCCGAGCATGCCGGTTTCGCCGACGCATGCGAAGCGGCCGGCCTGCGCTTCATCGGGCCGCGCGGCGATCACATGCGCGCGTTCGGTCTCAAGCACACCGCGCGCGAACTCGCCGCCGCGCAGGGCGTCGCGCTGCTGCCGGGCACCGGGCTGCTCGACGACGTGGCGACGGCGCTCGCCGAAGCCGACGCGATCGGTTACCCGGTGATGCTGAAAAGCACCGCCGGCGGCGGCGGCATCGGCATGTCGCTGTGCCGCGATGCCGCGCAGCTCGCCGCGGCGTTCGAATCCGTCGTGCGGCTCGGCACCGCGAACTTCGCGCATGCGGGCGTGTATCTCGAGAAGTTCGTCGAACACGCGCGGCACATCGAGGTGCAGATCTTCGGCGACGGCCGCGGCGGCGCGATTTCGCTCGGCGAACGCGATTGCTCGGTGCAGCGTCGCAACCAGAAGGTGATCGAGGAAACGCCCGCGCCCGACCTGACCGACGCCGAGCGCGACGCGTTGCACGCGAGCGCGGTGCGGCTGGCGCGCGCGGTGGGTTACGCGTCGGCCGGCACGGTCGAGTTCGTGTTCGACGCGAGTGCGCGGCGGTTCTACTTCCTCGAGGTGAACACGCGGCTGCAGGTCGAGCATGGCGTGACCGAAGCGGTGACCGGCGTCGATCTCGTCGAATGGATGATCCTGCAGGCCGAAGGCGACCTGCCGCCGCTCGACACGCTTGCCGTCGCGCCGCGCGGCGCGAGCATCCAGGTGCGGCTCTATGCGGAGGATCCGCACAAGCAGTTCCAGCCGAGTGCCGGGCTGCTCACGCACGTCGCGTTTCCCGAAAACGTGCGGGTCGACGGCTGGATCGAGGCAGGCACGGAGATCAGCGCGTTTTACGATCCGCTGCTCGCGAAGCTGATCGTGCGCGGCGACACGCGGCGCGACGCGCTGGCCGCGCTGCGGGCCGCGCTCGAACAGACCGAGCTGTACGGGATCGAGACCAATCTCGACTACCTGCGTGCCGTGGCCGGCTCCGACACGTTTGCGCGCGGCGCGCCGACGACCGCCTTTCTGTCGCGCTTCGCGTTCGCGCCGCACACGATCGACGTGCTCGACGGCGGCGTGCAGACCACCGTGCAGCAGTCCCCGGGGCGCGTCGGCTACTGGAGTGTCGGGGTGCCGCCGTCGGGTCCGATGGACGATCGCGCGTTCGATCTCGCCAACGCGCTGATCGGCAACCCGCGCGACGCGGCCGGGCTCGAGTTCACGATGGTCGGCGCGACGCTGCGCTTCAATACCGCGACGCTGTTCGCGCTCGGCGGCGCGCCGCTCGCGGCCACGCTCGACGGCGAGCCCGTGCCGTTCTGGCAGGTCGTCCGCGCGCGGGCGGGCGCGGTGCTGAAACTGGGCGGCGTGACGGGCGCGGGCGTGCGTGCGTGTCTCGTCGTCAAGGGCGGGCTGCAGGTGCCCGACTATCTCGGCAGCAAGGCGACCTTCACGCTCGGCCAGTTCGGCGGCCACGCGGGCCGCGCGCTGCGCAAGGGCGACGTGCTGCATCTGCACGCGGACGCCGGGCGCGGCGACGCGGGCGCGGCGCTGTCGACGGCCGACGTTCCCGTGCTGACGCATGCGTGGACGCTCGGCGTGCTCGATGGCCCGCACGGCGCACCGGATTTCTTCACGCCGGACGACATCGCGATGCTCCACGGCACGCAATGGACGGTCCACTACAACTCCAGCCGCACCGGCGTGCGGCTGATCGGGCCGAAGCCGCGGTGGGCGCGTGCGGACGGCGGCGAGGCTGGGCTGCATCCGTCGAACATCCACGACAACGCGTATGCGATCGGTGCCGTCGACTTCACCGGCGACATGCCGGTGATTCTCGGCCCGGACGGGCCGAGCCTCGGCGGTTTCGTGTGTCCGGTGACGGTCGTGCGCGACGAGTTGTGGAAGCTCGGGCAGTTGCGGCCGGGCGATACCGTGCAGTTCGTGCGTGGGGGCGCGTCGGTCGGGAAACCGGCTGACGAGATCGTGCAGCCGACGCGCGACGTCGCCGCTGCGGCCTGCGCGGCGCCCGGCGAATGCGTGCTGCATCGCGACCCGTCGGCCGGCGGCGTCGGCGTCGTCTATCGGCGCTCGGGCGATCGCAACGTGCTGGTCGAATACGGGCCGCTCGTGCTCGACCTGAACCTGCGCTTTCGCGTGCACGCCCTCATGTGCTGGCTCGACGCGCACCGGTTGCCCGGCATGCTCGACCTGACGCCGGGCATCCGTTCGCTTCAGGTGCAGTTCGATGCAAGCGTGCTGTCGCTCGAAACACTGCTCGCGCATCTGCAGGCCGCCGAGCGCGAATTGCCCGACGTGGCCGACATGCGCGTGCCGAACCGCATCGTGCATCTGCCGCTGTCGTGGGACGACCCGTCGACGCGCGTCGCGATCGAGCGCTACATGCAGTCGGTGCGGCCCGACGCGCCGTGGTGTCCGAGCAATATCGAGTTCATCCGGCGCATCAACGGCCTCGCGAGCATCGACCACGTGAAGCGCATCGTGTTCGACGCGCGCTACCTGGTGATGGGGCTCGGCGACGTCTATCTCGGCGCCCCCGTCGCGACGCCGATCGATCCGCGCCACCGGCTCGTGACGACCAAGTACAACCCCGCGCGGACCTGGACGCCGGAGAACGCGGTCGGCATCGGCGGCGCGTATCTGTGCGTGTACGGAATGGAAGGGCCCGGCGGCTATCAGTTCGTCGGCCGTACCGTGCAGATGTGGAACCGTCACCGCAGCACGCGCGAATTCGAAGCCGGCAAGCCGTGGCTGCTGCGGTTCTTCGACGAGATCCGTTTCTATGAAGTCAGCGAGGCCGAATTGAGCGAGTTGCGCGCGGATTTCATCGCGGGCCGCGCGACGCTGAAGATCGAGGATTCCGTGTTCGATCTGCGCGCCTACAACGGCTTCCTGCACGACGAGGCCGACTCGATCGCGGCGTTCAAGGCGACGCAGCAGGCCGCATTCGACGCCGAACGCGAGCGGTGGCGGGCAGCCGGCCATGCGGAATACGTCGGCGAGACGGAGCAGGACGACGCGCATGCGGCGCCGGCGGCAGCCACGCTCGACGATACGCAGCGGGCGATCGCCGCGGACGTGTCGGGCAGCGTATGGAAGGTGCTGGTGGAAGCCGGTGAGCGCGTGACCGAAGGGCAGGTCGTCGCGATCGTCGAATCGATGAAGATGGAGGTGGCGGTGACGGCAACGGAAGACGGCACGATCGAGACGATCGATTGCGCGCCCGGCGCGGCGGTGGTGGCCGGGCAGCGGCTGATGGTGATGAAGGCGGGTGCCGCCGAGGAGGTGGCATGAGCACGACGGAGCACTCGATCCTGCCGGGGCTGCAATCGATTGCCGCGCTGCGCGCGCGCTACGCGGCGGGCGACCTGACGCCGCATGCGCTCGTCGATGCGATTGCCGCGCATTTCGACGCGGGCGATCCGCACCATGCGTGGATCCGGCCGCTGACGCGCGACGAGATGTCGTCGTATGCCGACGCGCTGGCCGGTCGCGACATGGCGTCGCTGCCGCTTTACGGCGTGCCGTTCGCGATCAAGGACAACATCGACCTCGCCGGCATACCGACGACGGCAGGCTGCCCCGCGTACGCCTACACGCCGGCACGCAGCGCGCCCGTCGTCGAACGGCTGATCGCGGCCGGCGCGATTCCCGTCGGCAAGACCAATCTCGACCAGTTCGCGACCGGGCTCTCGGGGCAGCGCTCGCCTTACGGCGCGTGCCGCAATGCGCTCGATCCGCGCTACGCGTCGGGCGGCTCCAGCTCGGGGTCGGCCGTGGCGGTCGCGCTCGGCGTCGCAGCGTTCTCGCTCGGCACCGACACGGCCGGCTCGGGGCGCGTGCCGGCCGCGTTCCACGGGCTGGTCGGGCTCAAGCCGACGCGCGGCGTGCTGAGCACGCTTGGCGTGGTGCCGGCCTGCCGGTCGCTCGATTGCGTATCGGTGTTCGCGCGTTCGGCGGACGATGCGCGCACGGTGTTCGCCGCCGCGCACGGCGTGACCGAAGGCGACCCGTACGGGCGCGCGTGGCAACCGCTGTTGGGCGCGGACGGCCTGCGAGCGCACGCGGCGCGGCCGCTCGGGCAAGTGCGTTTCGGCACGCCGCGGGCCGATCAGCTCGAATTCTTCGGCGACGCATCGTATCGCGCGGCCTGGGCGGCGGCGCTCGAGCGGCTTCGCGCGACCGGCGCGCAACTCGTCGAGATCGACTTCGGCCCGTTCCTGGCCGCCGCGCGGCTGCTGTACGAAGGCCCGTGGGTGGCCGAGCGGCTCGCCGCGATCGGCGCGTTCGCCGCGCGCGAACCCGATGCGCTGCATCCGGTGATCCGCGAAATCGTCGGCGGCGCGTCGCGCTTCAGCGCCGCCGATGCGTTCACCGCGTTCGACCGGCTCGCCGCGCTGCGGATCGACGCGGCCCGCGCGTGGGATGGCCTCGACGCGATCGTGATGCCGACCTCGGCGACGACGGCCACCGTCGACGCGCTCGAAGCCGATCCGATCGCGATCAATTCGCGCTTCGGCTACTACACGAACTTCGTGAACCTGCTCGACCTGTCGGCAATCGCGGTGCCGGCGGGCACGTGCGAAACCGGGCCGCACGCGGGGCTGCCGTTCGGCATCACGTTCGTCGGTCGCGCGCACGACGATGCGCGGCTGCTCGATCTCGCGCACGCGTGGGGCGACGGCGCCGCGAGCGCCGGCGACCTCCGGCCATCGGCAGCCGCGGTCACGCCGCGTGCTGCATCGGCCGGCGTCGTGCGGCTGGCCGTCGTCGGCGCGCATCTTCGCGGCGAACCGTTGAACGGCCAGCTCACGGAACGCGGCGCGCGCTTCGTCGCCGCCACCACGACGGCGCCCGCCTATCGCCTCTATGCGCTCTCCGCCGAGGCGAGCGGCGGCGTGGCGAAGCCGGGCCTCGTGCGCGTGCCGGACGGCGGCGCGCCGATCGCGGTCGAGATCTGGGAGATGCCGGTCGAGGCATACGGCAGCTTCGTCGCCGGCATCGCGGCGCCGCTCGGTATCGGCACGCTTACGCTCGCCGACGATTCGCGGGTGCAGGGCTTCCTGTGCGAGAGCGTCGCGCTGGGCGACGCGCAGGACATCACGCGCTTCGGCGGCTGGCGGGCCTACCGCGCGCAGTCCGGCGGCGCATTGCACTGATTGCACGGTCGCGCGCTGCCGCGGCAGCCGCGCGACCGGTACCCGAAACCGAAATGGAGATTCCCATGACAACGACCCGCAACACGACCGGCTGGCTCGCGGTGCGCCGCGAGCTGACGACGCGCGGCAAATGGACCCTCGGGCTGGCGTCGTTCCTGCTGCCGTTCGCCGTCTGGTGCCTGATCAGCTACGTGCCGTTCGTCTGGCATCCGCAAATGCGCGTGACGAATCCGGGCAGCGTCGACTATTTCCAGACCGGCATGCAGGTCGATCGCGACGTGTTCGACGACGAGCTCGCGCATGCGCGGGCCGCCCACGCCGCGGTGCCCGAAGGCGTGCGCGCGAATCCGGTCTACCTGCCGGCGCCGCATCAGGTGCTGCGTGCGTTCTACACGGCGTTCACGACGCCGCCGGCCTCCCGCGACGGCGTATGGCTGCACGAGAGCCTGTGGCACAGCATCCGCATCATCTTCTGGGGCTTCGTGATCTCGTCCGCGATCGGCGTGCCGCTCGGCATCGTCTGCGGCACCTTCAGCGCGCTCGCGCGGCTGCAGGAGCCGTTCCTGGAGTTCTTCCGCTACCTGCCGGCGCCGGCGTTCGGCGCGCTGATGGTCGCGATACTCGGCATCTACGATGCGCCGAAGATCGCGATCATCGTGATCGGCACGCTGTTCCAGCAGGTGCTGATCATCGCGAATACCACGCGCAAGCTCGAATACGGGCTGTTCGAGGCGGCGATGACGCTCGGCACGAAGAAGCTGAAGCTGCTCACGCACGTCGTGATTCCGGGCGTGCTGCCGGACCTGTATCGGGATCAGCGGATCCTGCTCGGCTGGGCATGGACCTACCTGATCGTCGCCGAACTCGTCGGCACCAGTTCCGGCATCACGTGGTACATCAGCCAGCAGGCGCGCTACCAGCATTTCGACAACGTGTATGCGGCGATCCTGATGATCGGGATCATCGGCCTCGGCACCGACATCGTGCTCGGGCTGCTCGGACGCCGGTTCTTTCCGTGGGACCGCACGCTCAAGGCGTGACATCCGTTGACGCAACCCCATCGACCGTTTCTCGCAGAGGGCATCATGCAGAACCCCCAGGCCGTTCCCGATTACCTGGTTCAATCCGACGCGGTGCGCGAGCGCTTCGCGCGGCTGAAGGCCCGCGACGTGATACTCGACGTGCGGCACGTCGGCAAGCGTTTCGCGACGCCGCAAGGCGAATGCATCGCGCTCGACGACATCAGTTTCCGCACGCACCGGCGCGAGTTCGTGTGCGTGATCGGCCCGTCCGGCTGCGGCAAGTCGACGTTGATCCGGATTCTGGCCGGGCTCGAGGCGCAGTCGAGCGGCGAGGTGCTGCTGGACGGCAAGCCGGTGCAGGGGCCGGGCGCCGATCGCGGGATGGTGTTCCAGGGCTATACGCTGTTTCCGTGGCTCACGGTGAAGAAGAACGTGATGTTCGGCCTGCGCATGAACGGCAGCAGCAGCGGCGAGGCCGAGCGCGAGGCGCTGCAGTGGCTCGATCTCGTCGGGCTGACGCGTTTCGCCGACGTGTATCCGCATCAGTTGTCGGGCGGCATGAAGCAGCGTGTGGCGATTGCCCGCGCGCTCGCGAACCGTCCGCGGATCCTGCTGATGGACGAACCGTTCGGTGCGCTCGACGCGCAGACGCGGGCGCGGATGCAGGCGCACCTGCTCGACATCTGGCGCAACATCGACGTGACGATCCTGTTCATCACGCACGACCTCGACGAGGCGATTTTTCTGGCCGACCGGATCCTGGTGCTGAAAGCGAACCCCGGCGGAGTGCAGGAACTGATCGAGGTGCCGGTGCCGCGGCCGCGCGACCTCTCGCAGGTCAATACGCCCGAGTTCATCGCGACGAAAGCGCGGCTCGAGGCACTGATCCATCCGAAGGAGGCCGTCACGGCGGAAGACGAGGGTGTCAAGCCGCACATGATCCGGATGACGGACGTTTCGGACAACGTCGAGTAGCGGCGAGCGTGCCGCGACATGTCACGCGGTCACGCGCTTGCGTGGTTGATTCGAGGCAGCCATGCAAACGCGATCGTCACCAGCGTCACGCCCACCACGAGCATCGGCACCACCATGGGCCACGCGCCCAGGTGATAGCGCGGATCGGTGAAGCTCGCCGCCGTCTGGCCCGCGCTGAACGCGAAGAACATCATGATGAAGCCGGACCAGGAGACGGCGCGGCCTGCAAGGTGGGGCAGGCCGCTGACTGCTCCAGCCTGTCCGCACGGCTGATGAATGCCGTGGCCGAGGCAATACACGCCATGCCCGACGAGCAGCGGCCAGATGCTGCCGGGAAGCAGCGCGCACCCCAATGCCTGGATCACCGCGCCGGACAGGCTCAACGTCGCGCCTTGTCGTACCGTTCGCAACATGCTTTGGCGGCGCAGCAACACGCGGCAGCCAAACGTACTCAGCACGTAGACGAGCGTCCCGGTTGCCGGTATCCAGCCATAACGCTGGGGCGAGATGCCGAGCTGCCCGATGTAGATCGTCGGCGACAGCAGCAGAAAGCAGAACATGCCGGTGTACGTCGACGCGGCCAGCAGCGTCCATACCCTGAACGGGGCATTGCCGAGTATCTCGCGCACCTCCTGGGTCGAGTTCCGGCTCGGCGGGCTGCGCACGAAGCTTTCCTCGAAGCCGTACCAGCACATGACGAGCAATCCGAACGCATACATGCTCATCCCGGCGAGCACCCATCGCCATCCGGCTTGCTGGGCGACATACGCACCGAGGAGCGGGGCGAGGAACGCCATCATCCCCATCCCCATGAAACCGCGCGCCATCACGTACGGACCGTCGCCCGCCGAATACCGGTCGCGCACCGTCGCACGCGCGCATACCAGTATCGCGGCCATGGCCAGCCCCTGCATCGCGCGAGCGGCCACCAGCATCGACGCGGTCGAGGCCAGCGCAGCGGCCAGCGCGGTCAGCGCATAGAGCGCAAGGCCGGTCAGCAGCACGGGGCGGCGGCCGAACCGGTCGGCAAGGCTGCCCATCGGCAATTGCCCGACACCGAATATCAGCGCGAAAACCGTGAGGCTGACACTGGCGGAGCCCAGCGTGGCGGCGATTTCGGGCAGCGCCGGCAGGTAACTGTCGGTCGCCACCGGCTGGGCCGCCAGCAGAAGCGGCAACATGAGCGCGAAGTTCAGGCGAGCGGGTCGCGTGGTGTCCGGCATGGCGGTTTTCGACACGGTATCGGGCATCGAGCTTCGAATAAGGGCAGCGGTTACGCAAGGTTGCTCGTGCGGCGAGGGCGGCCGCGGCGAGCTGAAATGGCTGGACGGAAGGGGCGCCGAACCCGACGCCCCGCCGAACGCTGGTTAGCCGCCGACGGATCGGGGCACGGGTTCGCGCACGACGCGATCGTGCGACAGTGCCTCGGCGCGCAGCAGGTCGTATTCTGCCTTGCCGACCGGTTGCGCGTTCGCTCGCCCCAAATCGTTCAAATGGACACGACTGGTCTCGCGTGCGCTCCAGGCCGCGAGCGACGCGATCAAGGTGATGCCGAACGCGATCGCACCGACGATCAGCCAGACGTGATGGGCACCCGGCGGCGCGACCGCGGTGAACAGCGCGGGCAGCATCGCCGTGGCCGCGGTACCGAGGTTCTGCGCGATGGCCATCGCCGAGACGCGCGTGCGGGTCGGGAAGAGTTCCGGGTAAAAGGCGGGAAATACCGCGTTGTAGCCCTGGTACACCACGCCCCACATCAGCATCGACATCACGAAGGCAAGCGGCACGTTCCGGATGCTGATCGCATACAGGTAGGCGAACGCGAGCAGCCCGGCGGCCAGCGAGCCGACGATGATCGGCGGCCGGCGGCCGACGCGGTCGGACAGGGTGCCGACGAACGGAATCACGATCATCGCAACGATATTGCCCATCACCGTGATCCAGAGATAGACATCCTTCTGGAATCCGATTCCATACGCCGGCTGGACCGCATAGGCCGCGCCGAAGATCGTCGCGACCACCGGAATCACGTTCATCATCGACATGCAGGCCACGCGCAGCATGTCGGGAAAGTGGTGCCTGAAAGCGTCGGCCACCGGCGAGCCGGCTTGCGACCGGTTGCGCACCGCTTCGTCGAAGGCCGGCGACTCGTCGACCTCGCGGCGAATGATCAGGCCCGCGACGATGACCAGCGCACTCAGCAGGAACGGAATGCGCCAGCCCCAGCTGTCGAATTGCGCGGACGGCATGTAGTAGGCGAGCGGCAGGAACACGGCGGCGGCCAGCACTTGCCCGGCCTGCACGCCCTGCAGCGTGAAGCTGACGAAGTAGCCGCGCCGGCCGAACGGCGCGTGCTCCAGGATCATCGAGCTCGCGCCGGTGATCTCGCCGGCCACGGCGAAACCCTGCAGCAGGCGAAGCGTCACCAGCAACGCGGGCGCGATCAGCCCGGCTTGCTGATAGGTCGGCAGGAGGCCGACGCCGACGGTCGAGATGCCCATCAGGAACATGCAGAACAGCAGGACGGTTTTCCGTCCGCGCGTATCGCCGAGGTGGCCCAGCACGAACGCGCCGATCGGGCGGGACACGTAGCCGACGCCGTAAGTGGCCAGCGACGCGATGATGGCGGTGGTGGGGCTACCGTGCGGAAAGAATATCTGCGGGAAGATCAGCGCCGATGCCGTGGCGTAGATGAAGAAATCGTAGTATTCGAGCACCGATCCGATCCAGCCGCTGATGGCGGCTTTTCTCGATTGGTGCCTGCCCCTGGGCTCGTCTCGCAAGGTCGTGGTCATCGTCGTCTCCGGATATTGATATGCGTGCCGGGCAAGGCGGGTGATGCGCGGCGTCGTCACTGCCCGATGTGTCGACTCCGTCGTGCGACCAGACCGCGGCCCGTCGATACGGCGCGCGGCGAGCACGCGCGGTGCGCAACGCCGCGCGCTGGCGACGGCTGCGCATGCGCGTCGGTCCCGCATCGGCAGCCGATGCGGGAATCGGCTTATTCGTCGCCGAGCGCCGAAACCGCGGCCCTCAGTGCGAGCAGATAGCTTTGGACCCCGAACCCGCAAATCTGCCCGCTGACGATCTCGGCCAGGACGGAGTGATGCCGGAACGGCTCGCGTGCATGAATGTTGGACATGTGCAGTTCGACGATCGGGCACGTGAGGATCGCCAGGGCATCGCGAATGCCGTAGCTGTAATGCGTCCATGCGCCCGCGTTGATCAGCACCGCGTCCTGGCGTTCCTCGAAAGCGCGATGGATGCGCTCGCACATCGCGCCTTCGCCGTTGGTCTGGAACGACTCCACCTGTACGCCCAGTTCCGTCGCCAGCGCTTGCAGCCGCGCATCGATCTGCGCGAGCGTGATCGTCCCGTACTGCGCGGGATCGCGCTTGCCGAACATGTTGTGATTGATGCCGTGCAGCATCAGGATCTTCTTCATGCGAATCTCCGTCGCGGGTTCAATCAAAGGGCACGGCCAGACGATCGATCACCGCGCTGGTCTGCGGGCGTACGCCGCGCCACCACGCGAATGCTTCGGCCGCCTGCTCGACCAGCATGCCGACGCCATCCGCGATCCCGTGGACCCCTGCGTTTTTCGCGAGCCGCAGAAACGGCGTCAGACGCTTGCCGTATGCCAGTTCGTAGGCCGTGCCGGCCGGGCTGAACACGCTCGGCGGGACCGGCGGCAGGTCGCCGGTCAGGCTGGCCGACGTCGCGTTGACGACCAGGTCGAAACGCCCCATCCGGGCGAGGTCCGCGTAGCCGCTGGCGACGAGCGGACCGCGTCCGGCGACCTGCTCGGCCAGTGCGCGCGCCTTGTCGACGTCGCGATTCGCGATGACCAGTTCGGCCGGTCCCGCTTCGAGGAACGGCAACAGCGCGCCGCGCGCCGCGCCGCCTGCGCCGAGCACCAGCACACGCTTGCCGGCCATCGGCAGGTTGAGGTTCGCTTCGATGTCGCGCACCAGCCCGATGCCGTCGAAGTTGTCCGCCAGGATGCGGCCGCCGTCGAACTTGAGCGCGTTGGCCGCGCCCGCCAGCCGCGCGCGCTCGCTGCGTTCGTCCGACATCGCGAACGCGTCGAGCTTGAACGGCGCGGTGACGTTGATGCCTTTGCCGCCACCCTCGAAAAACGCCCGAACCGCGGCCGCGAACGCGCCTGCCGGCGCGACGGGCCCCTCGATCGCCGTATAGCTGATGTCCTGCCGCGTTTCCTTCGCGAACAGCCCGTGAATCAACGGGGATTTCGTGTGCCCGATCGGATTGCCGATCACCGCGTATTGGTCGGTCATCATTGGCTCGCTTTTGAATAGAGGACGCCGTCGGCCTGCATCGCGTCGATCTCGGCCGAATCGAACCCGAGGGCGCGCGCGACTTCCGCGTTGTGCTGCCCGAGATCGGGCGCGACGTCGCGAATCGTCGTGTCGCAATCGGAAAACCGGAACGGCAGGTTGGGCAGGCGCAGCGTCCCGTAGCGCGGATGTTGTTGCTCGACGACCATGCCTCTGGCCTGGATCTGCGGATCGTTCAGCACTTCGTCGATGCGCTGCACCTTCGCGCACGGCACGTCGATGCCGTCCAGCAGGTCCAGTACCGACGCGACGGAGCGCGCGGCCACCCACGGCTCGACGACCGACAGAATCTCCGCGCGGTACGCATTGCGCCCGACGCTGTCGTGGAAGCGCGTATCGGCGCCGAAATCCGCCGGCCCGCCGTGCGTCGCGATCAGCTCGGCGAAGCGTTTCCACGCGTCGTCGACTTGCGCGGCGATCACGAGATCGCCGTCCGACGCGCGGAACACGCCGTAGAGCGTCGAGGTCGGCATGTCGTGCCCGGTCTGCTCGGGCAGCACGCCCTGCAGCGTGTAGCACTGCACCGCATATTCGTGCATCGATACCAGCGTGTCGTACAGCGCCATGTCGATGTGCTGCCCGCGGCCGCTCTTCACGCGCCCCAGCAGCGCGGCGTTGATGGCCGCGACCGCATGGATGCCGGTGTACATGTCGCCGAGCGAGATGCGCAGCAGCGGCGGCCGTTCGCCCGGCGTGCCGACCATCTGCATGATCCCGCTCTTGGCCTCGGCGATCAGCCCGAAGCCCGCGCGATGCGCATCGGGACCGGTATGCCCGTACGCCGAAATCGAACAGTAGACGAGGCCCGGATTGCGCGCCGACAGTTCGTCATAACCGAGCCCAAGCTTGTCCAGCGCGCCCGGCCGATAGTTCTCGATGAACACGTCGGCGGAGTCGCACAGCCGCTGCATGAATGCCTTGCCGCGCGCGTCCTTCATGTTGACGCTCACGCCGCGCTTGCCCATGTTGAGCTGCAGGAAGTAGCCGCTTTGCTGGTCGTCGAGCACGGTCGCGTGCTGCCGTCCGGCGTCGCCTGACCCGGGGCGCTCGACCTTGATGACTTCGGCGCCGAGCGCCGCCAGACAGCGTCCGACATACGGCCCGGCAAGGAAGTGGCTGTAGTCGACGACGCGAATGCCTTCGAGTGGGCGAGCCTGCATTACAGTGCCTCCGGGCGGCGCGGCACCATCAGGCGATGCTCGCCGTGTTGAACGACCTGACCGTCCTGATTGATCAGCTCCGACGGCAGCACGACGATGCCCCAGCCCGGGCGGCTCTTGCTCGCCCGCATCGAGCCGACGCGAAACTTGACGTGAAGCACGTCGCCGACCTTGATCGGCAGCAGGAAATCCCAGGTCCAGCCGAGCGACATGCCCGGCAGAAAGCGATAGTCGCTCTGCGTCTTCAGGCCGTCGGCGATGGACAGGCCGAACAGCCCGTGCGCGACGAGGCAGCCGAAGTGGCTGGCGTTCGCGTATTCCTCGTCCACGTGGACGGGCGTATGGTCGCCGGTGAGGTCGGCGTACGCGAGGATGCGCGCCTTGGTCACGGTGTAAGTCGGGCTCGTGCACGTGTCGCCCTCGCGGGCGTCGTCCCAGTATTTTTCGACGATCGTCATGGTCATGCCTCCGCGCGCGGGTTGATCGCCAGTGCCTGCGCGACGCAGGAAGCCGGCCTGGCCTGGATCAGTTCGACCGCCAGCCCGTCGGGCAGGCGAAGCCAGTTCCGTCCCTGCGGCATTTCCGTCACGCCGAATCGTTGTGCCGCGGCCAGCGCGGCCTCCAGGTCCTCGCACATCACGCCGAGATGGGCGAGGCGGCCTTCCGGGCCGTCGTGTTCCGGCGCGTGGATGAACTGCAGGCCGCCGAGCGTCCAGTACTGCCGCGGCGCGTCGAGCGTGCCGTCCACTTCGCGCAGGGTCATGCCGAGCACGTCCTCGAAGAAACGGATGTGCCAGCGGATGTCCTTCACCCAGATCGCGACGTGTTCGAGATAGGCTTTCGGGACGCTCATGCGGCGGTCTCCTTCCGTTGACGGTCGGCCATCGCGCGTTCCAGCCCCTTGATGCAGGCGACGAGCGTGGCATTGACCGGGGTCGGCACGCCGTAGCGCTGCCCCCAGCGCACGACCGAACCGTTGATGAAGTCGATTTCGGTGATCGAGCCCTTCTCGAGGCTTTGTAGCATCGACGTCTTGAAGCTCGCGGGCAGCCCCTCGGCGGCCAACGTCCATGCCTGCTCGGGATCGGTCATCGACAGCTTCACGCCCGCCGCCTGGGCGGCCGCGATCGCCTCGGCCACGGCCGCGAGCGACGTCGCCTTCAACAGCGGCTCGTCGTAAAGCTGCCCGTAGGTGAGGCCGGTCAGGCCGGTCAGCGCGCCCGTCGCGACATTCACCAGCAGCTTGTCCCACATCGTGCCGACGATGTTGTCGCTGATCGTCGTGGCGAGGCCCGCGGCATTGAACGCGGCGGCGATTGCCTCGACGCGCGGCGTGATGCGGCCGTCGAGTTCGCCGATATAGGTGTATTTGCCGATCACGCCGGATTCGATGTGACCCGCGCCGCGCAGCACGCCGCCGACGTAGGTCTTGCCCGCGAGGACGCGCTCGCGGCCGACGACGTCGATCAGGATGTCCTCGTGTCCGAGGCCGTTCTGCAGCGACAGCACGGTGGTATCGGGCCCCACCAGCGACTGGGCGCCGCGGATGGCCGCATCGGTGTGGAACGACTTGACCAGCACGACCACCAGGTCGGCCACGCCGACATCGGCAGCCCGCGTCGTCGCGTGGACCCGTACGTGGCGGGTGCCGCCGGTATCGTCGACGCGCAGGCCGTTATCGCGCATCGCATCGACGTGCGCGGGCGAGCGGTCGATCAGCCAGGTCTCGTGGCCACCTTGGGTGAGGGTGGCGCCGATCGCGCAGCCCAGTGCGCCGGCCCCCAGAATCGCTATTTTCAATGGCTTCTCCTTGACGTATGGCGTCACGATAGGAGTCGCCGCTCATGCCGACAATGCAATGGATACAATGTCGTCATTGCCATGGACAATAACGCCACGATGCCCGCAGACCTGCCCGACCTGAAGCTGCTTCAGCTTTTCGATCTCCTGTACGACGTGCGCAGCGTCACGCGCGTCGCCGAGCAACTGGGCCAGAGCCAACCGACGGTCAGCATCTGGCTCGGGCACTTGCGGGAACATCTGCACGATCCGCTGTTCATTCGCACGCCCGGCGGCATGGCGCCGACCCCGCAAGCCGACGCGCTGATCGGGCCCTGCCGGGAAATTCTCGAATCCCTGCGGCGCTTCACCGCGTGGGAGATCGCGTTCGATCCCGCGACGGCCCAGCGACGGTTTCGCATCTGCATGACCGACGCGAGTCACGTCACGCTGCTCCCGCGGCTGCTGGCCCATGTCCGCGCGCAGGCGCCCGGCGTCCGGCTGGAAGCCGCACGGATCGACGGCAATACGGAACGCGCGCTCGAATCCGGCGAAGCCGATCTCGCGATCGGCTACGTGCCGTGGCTGGGCGGCGGTATTTATCAGCAGAAACTGTACGACCAGGACTGGGTCTGTCTGGCCAACCGGCATCATCCGAGGATTCGCGGCCGCCTCGGCGCGAAGCAGTACCGTGCCGAAGGCCATGTCGCCATTACGGGCGGAACGGGGGCGCAACTGCTCGAACAGGCGCTGCGGCAGGCGCGCATCGAGCGAGACGTCGTGCTGGAGTTGCCGGGTTTCCTGGGTTTGGGTGCGATCGTCCAGACGACCGACCTGATCACGACGTTACCGCGCCATATCGGCCAGACCCTGGCTCAGGCGAGCGATCTGGCGGTTCATGCCTGCCCGATCCCGGTCGAAGGCTTCGCGGTTCGGCAGCATTGGCATGCGCGCTATCACCACGAGGCCGGCAATCGATGGCTGCGCGGTGTCGTGATCCGGTTGTTCGGTGCATCGCATCCTTCCACGGCGTAGGGAAGTGCGCGTGTTCGGCGGTGCCTGGAGACCGAACGTCACCGCCGGACGGCAGCCACGAACGGCACGACCGGTTCTCCATGCACCGATCGTGCCGCCGTGTGGCCGGACGGCGTGCGCTTGGCGGCCTCAACCGTTCATCAGTGCCACGATCTGCGCGGCGCCGAGCGCACCGCGGTAAATGCGCAGGTCCTCGAGCAGGCCGTTGAAGGTCGAGACGGGGTACTGCGATTTGCCGAGCCAGTTATGCGTGAGACCGCCGAGCCGGAACGGCGCGAGAAACATGCCCGTGTTGCCGGCGACCGGCTTGCCGTTCATGTAAAGCGTCGCCGTCGGGCCGGCGAGCGTGACCGCCACGTGCACCCATTGCTTGTCCGGCATCGTCGGTGCGTCGACCATCTGGTCGCCGAACCCGTTCACCGCGATCGCGAAGCGCATCGACTGATTGTCGGTGCGCCAGTCGGTACGCGGCATCAGCGTGACGTAGCTGCCGAAGCGGCCGCTCAGGTCGAGAATCGGCGCCCAGCTTTGCCCGCGGTCGTTCCAGTACACCCACACCGCGATCGTGAAATCCGCTACGTCGGACAGAATCTCGCCCGCCAGTTCGACGTACGCGCCGGCTCCGTTGAGCGACACCGCATGGGTGCGGCGTCCCGGGGCCCATGTCGCCCCGTTCAGCGTGCCGTGGTGGCCGTTGCCCGACCGGTCGGCGGCCGTGAGGCCGCTGCCCTCATCGAACGTCAGGTGCGCGAGCAACAGCGTCGAGGTTGCCACCTTCACCTCGTTCGACGCTGCCGATTCGCCCGCCGGCGTTTGCGCCGTGACGACATAGAAGTACGTGCCGGGCCCGGGCGGCGTATCGGTGTGCGTCAGCCAATCGGTTACGCTGGTGCGGAGGGTGGTGTACGGCCCCCCGGCGATCGTCGCGCGCTTGACGTTGTAGCCGCTCGCATTGCTGCATCCCCACCAGGACAGCACGACCTTGTCTGCGCTTGTGTAGCCGGTGAGGCCGCTCGGCGTCGGGGCCGGCGCGCCCGGATCGCGCGTGCACGTGAGCGTGCCGTAGCCGAGCTGGTCGTAGCCGCCGCTGGCGCTGCCGTAGTTGCCGCCGCCGCCTTCCGGCGCAACGAATTCGGCAAAGCGTTGCGTGTAAGGTGCCGCGAGACCCTTTCGATTGATGTAATGGTTTGCCACCAGGGCCCAGCAAGGGCGGCCGCCGCCTTGCGAACCGGTCGCGAACGCCGTTTGCGTGATGTCCACGTTCTGGTAGGTGGCGAACGGCACGGGGAAGAACGAGCCGTCCGCCTGCTTGAGGTTCGACTTCGCCACGTATTCGGCGCCCGCCAGGAAGCGGTTGTTGTCGTAACCGTACAGATCGATGCCCTGATTCCACGCCATCTCGCAGATCGCGCCGGTCAGCGCGATGCCGAGCTGGGTATGGCCCTGGTCGCGGCCGGCTTCCTGCCATTGGCCGAGGTAACCGGGGTGTACGAAATAGACGGCCATGCCGATACTGCCGTTGCCGGCGCCGTTCTTGAAGTACGAGACGGCATCGTCGACGATATCCGCGTTGTCGCACAGTACGCCGATGGCCAGCATCGACGCGAGGTTGCACAGTTCCCAGTTGGCCCAGTAATGCGTGCGTTGGCGGTCGACGGGGCGGTGCAGGAACTCGTGGTTGATCGGATGGAAGACATCGAGCATCATCTTCTGAAACGCGGCGAGGCCGCTGGCACTCCAGCCGTCGTAACCGCGCATCATCTCGCCCACGTTCGCGAATTCGTAGCCGTAGATGCCGGCAGCCAACGCCACGTTGCTGTTGCCGCCGAGCGCCGTGAGCGTCGACGACCACCTGTCCAGGTACTCCACCGCCTTGTCGCCGTGACGCTTGTCGCCCGATACCCGCCAGCACAGTGCATGGCCATAGGCGAAGGCGATGTCGCCGTAGAGGATCCAGTAGTTCTCGTTGCTCCCGCCGCGCCTGATCTCGGGCTGCGGGTTCGGGACGCTCGTCAGGCGGGTATGGAAGTTGGAGAGAAGCAGGTTCCAGCTGTCGATCCACGGGGAAGCATGTGCGCCGACCTTGGCGCGCATGCGTGCGAAATCCGCTTCGGTATGCAGTAGGCCGGGATGGGAAAAGGTGCGGATTCGAGCGGCGCCGGTCGACGGCGTACCGCCCTCGCTACCGTTCGATGCGGGCACGGCGCCCGACGACTGACCGCTACTGGTCGGCGCTGCGCGCACGCCCTCGGCAAACGCGTTTTCACTGTCTCCGCCACATCCTGCCAGAAGCGTTGCACTGAGTCCCATCAGGAAATGGCGCCGCGCAATGTTTTCGATGATACCGAGCCCGGCGACTTCCTCCGATAAGGGTGTCGCCGTGTCCTTGTCTCTCATGTATGGACTCCTTTTCTTTTGATGTAATCGAATTGTTAGTAAATGTACTAACTGTTCCGTATTTTGTTATGAGCGGCTGGATATTCTATCCAGCAGGGCAGGGGGGCGATCAAGAGGTAAATAACGAATTCACTGATGACATGTGTTTGTCATGTCGGCGACGTAGCGGCATCGAGACGCGCGGGGACGTTGATCTGCGGCGGGATTTTGTAGCCAATCAGGCAGTGAGTCTCGCGTCGATATTGTCGGAATCCAGCCAGGCTCGACGGACCGTGGCCGGAGGTTGGTAGCGATGAGCGCGGTGGGGCCTGCGCTCGTTATAGAACTGCCGCCAGCGTTCGATGAGCATCCTGGCATCGGCGCGGCTGCAGGCCGTCGATTACCAGCATCTGCTCGTCGATAAATCGCTTCTTCATCGAGTCCTCCTCGTCCCTGGGATAAAAGAGAACTCACTTGCTGGATGGCTACAAGAAACGTCTCAGGTCACCCGGCCTTTATCGTGGTCGAAACTTATCTCGATATATTTTAGGAAGGACTCCAGTTATTTTCCGAAATATTTTCCTGAAGGCCGATGAATCTGAATATCCAATCGACCAGGCAATATCGTTGATTGTTTTATTCGTGAGCTCCAGTTCCTCGCGCGCCTTCATGATGCGGATCTGCTGAATATATTCAGTAGGACGCATCCCGGTCGCCTTCGTGAAGCGGCGTATGAATGTTCGCTCCGTGAGATGTACTCGAGCAGCGAGATTTTGGATGGAATGATCTTGTGCCGGATGGGCATGCATATGATGTTGTGCACGGACTATTTCCGTGTCGCCGTGATCGAACCTTGGTGAGAATGTGCGAAACGCGAGTTGGTCTCGGCGCGGTGCGTCGCTCAATAGGAAGCGTGCGGTCGAAAGCATTACGGCCGGTCCCATCAATTTCGAGACAAGCGCCAATCCAAGATCAGTCCAGGCAAGGATGCCTCCAGCTGTAATGACGTCACCGTCGTCTATCACCATATCGTGTGTTACGAGATCAATCTCAGGAAAGCGGCTTGAGAGCAAGTCTACAAAGGCCCAATGAGTCGTAGCTGTTCGACCATTCAGTAGACCGGTTTGTGCCAGAACGAAGGCGCCGGCACATACGGAGCACACTGTCACTCCCTCAGCATGACGGGCCTTCATCCATGAGGCGATTACAGGTGTCAAGGGCATTCTGTCGGGCATAACAACGCTCGGCGGAAGGATAACGTGTGTTAGCCGATGGTCTTGCTCAGGGTGGCTGTCCCATACGCAGGAAACAGTGCCCAGGGCCGTATCGAACTTCCAATGCGATACCCGAATGTATCGCCCGCGAAGCGCAGCGCCGAGGTGGGTGGACCACTCGGTCGCGATCCTAAACAGGTCTGTCAGTCCGTGAATTGCCGCCATCTGACAGTCCGCATAGATCAGTAGACCAACTTCTGCCACTTGTTCAGGAGCAGCACTCATTTTGTCAGATTCGACTCTATTTTTGGCAGTATTAACGCGTCCCATCTTGATGTCCCTCACGTAGAATTTTTGACACCACACCGGACTTCTTTCTACTTGGACCCACCGAGTGACGAAGCAAAGTGGACGGGGCGTAGACGAGCATGACGCAAAGATTCTACCTCCTCTTGGACTAAGTCTGGTTGGTCTTGTCGACCGATTTTGGTCGGCTCGGCGAGTGCGGTGTCATCCTTGCGCCGATGCGTGAGGGATACAGAACGTCGTTTCAGGAGTTCATAAAATGAGTACTACCAAGCAGGAATCCATCCCTCTTCCGCCCACACCGTATCTTGAGTCCGCAGCTCGTGCGCTCTGCGACGCTACGGATCCGCATCCCCGCATCTATGAAGTGCCGCCCGAACGTGGCCGAGCAATTCTTCGTGATCTGCAGAGCGGGAAAAACGTTGATCGACCGGATGTCGAAGAGCAATGGGTTACCATCGATGCCGGAAAGTGGGGGAAAGTGCCCACTCGCATCATTCGACCGATTGGCGCTACCGCGCCGCTGCCTGTTGTCTTCTATATCCATGGTGCTGGTTGGGTATTCGGCGACGACAAGACGCATGACCGACTGTTTCGTGAGCTTGCTGTCGGAGCGGGGGCGGCCGGCGTATTCCCGGTCTACACAAACGCCCCCGAGGCTCGATATCCGACGCAAGTCGAGCAAAACTATGCGGTCGGTCTCTGGCTTGCCCAGAATGGCGCGAAGTACGGTCTGGACACGTCGCGCGTTGCAGTAGCGGGGGAATCCGTGGGCGGCTGCATGTCTGCTGTTTTCGCGTTGATGAACAAAGAGCGCGGCGGGCTCAAACTCAAGGCGCAGGTACTTCTCTACCCCGTCGCCAATGCCGATTTCGAGACGGCGTCGTACGTTCAGTTTGCCGAGCACTGGTATCTCGCTCGCGATGGCATGAAATGGTTCTGGGACCACTACTCCGATCCGGCACAGCGAACCGAGCACCACGCTGCACCGCTTCAGTCGACCTTGCAGCAACTCGAAGGACTCCCGACTACGCTCGTGATTACGGCGGAAGCGGACGTGCTGCGTGACGAGGGCGAGCACTACGCGTCGAAACTCCGCGAAGCGGGAGTCGACGTGACTGCAGTCCGTATTGCCGGCACAACGCACGACTTCATGTTGCTCGATAGCTTGCGCGACACAAGAGCGGCGAATGTCGCTCGTAAGCTCGCGATCGATGCTCTTAAGACCGCGCTTCATTCCAAGTAATGCCGACGCCGCCACAGTATTTCGGTGCCCGGCGCGGCGCTGGTGTAGCTGAGGCGGCGTTGCAATCATGGCGCGTCCGGGGCGAGTCCTCATTGCTCAAGGACCGGCACCGTGGTTGGTCTGTAGTTCGCTATGGCAGCTGTCGTCAATCTTGATGTACGGGTGTCACGGTGTCGTATGCATTCGATCTCTGTAAGGGAAAGCAGATTATGAGTAGCAGGAAGGTTTTCACGAACGCCACTGGCGCGCCCGTAGCAGATAACACCAACATTTTGACCGCCGGCCGGCGTGGACCAGCGCTTCTGGAAGATGTCTGGTTGATCGAAAAGCTCGCTCACTTCGACAGAGAAGTCATCCCCGAGCGACGCATGCATGCGAAGGGATGGGGATGTTATGGGACGTTCACCGTTACCCGTGATGTGACACGTTATACCAAAGCCAAGATTTTTTCGGAGGTTGGGAAGAAAACAGACTTGGTTGTTCGTTTCTCAACCGTGGCAGGGGAGCGCGGCGCCGCCGATGCTGAGCGTGATATCCGTGGTTTCGCAGTCAAGTTTTATACGGAAGAAGGTAATTGGGATATCGTAGGCAACAATACCCCGGTTTTCTTTTTCCGGGATCCGTTGCGCTTCCCAGATCTGAATCATGCGATTAAGCGTGACCCCAGAACGGGGCTCCGATCGGCCAATAGTAACTGGGATTTTTGGTCACTGCTGCCAGAAGCGTTGCATCAGGTGACGATCGTTATGTCTGATCGTGGAATTCCCAGAAGCTTTCGGCATATGCATGTGTTTGGCAGCCATACCTTTTCCATGGTTAATGCTGTCAATGAGCGCGTATGGGTCAAGTTTCACTTTCGTACCCAGCAAGGCATTGAAAACCTGACCGATGAGGCGGCTGCGGCAGTCATCGCGATTGATCGCGAAAGCCATGGTCGCGATTTGTTCAACGCGATCGAGCGCGGTGACTTTCCGAAGTGGACACTTTATATTCAAGTCATGACCGAGGAGCAGGCACAACACCACAAACACAATCCATTCGATCTTACGAAGGTATGGCCAAAGGCGGACTATCCGTTGATCGAGGTCGGTGTAATGGAATTGAACCGATATCCGGAAAACTATTTCGCAGAGATCGAGCAGGTCGCGTTCTCACCAGCCAACATCATTCCTGGCATCGGATACTCTCCGGATCGTATGTTACAAGCTCGACTGTTCTCATACGGTGATGCTCAACGCTATCGCCTTGGAGTGAATTTCAATCAGATTCCGGTCAACGCACCGCGGTGCCCCTTTCATAGCTACCATCGAGACGGTGCGATGCGAACGGATGGAAACCTTGGTGGAACGACGGCGTACCAGCCGAGCACTGAAGGAATGTGGGGAGATCAGCCGGAATTCGCGGAGCCGCCGTTATCGATCGATGGGCCAGCTGGACGCTTCGATCACTATGTTGACGACGATCACTATGAACAGCCTCGCGCGTTATTTCAGTTGATGACTGAGGACCAGAAGCAACAGCTATTTGACAATACTGCCCGAGCCTTGGGCGACGCAAGCACGGTCGTCAAAGAGCGCCACATCGCGAATTGTGCCAAGGCTGACCCTGCATACGGGGGCGGCGTGGCCGCAGCGCTGCTGCAATTAGAGCGCGATAGCGCTATTTCCTTGGATGGCGCTGAACAATAATCGAATTTATACTCGACCATCCACAGAGGAAACACACTATTTTTTAGTATATTTACTGTTTTTCTGTCCCCGCCCCTATGCCAGGGTTTAATCGGATTTGGGGTGGGTTTTTTTATGTAAATGCTATGATGAAAGTGATGGTCGAATTTCAATCTTGAAAATTCGGTAGATTTTTATGTGTGAAAGTAGGCGGGGGGCGTACTTTGCCGTGTCAGGTGACCCTATGGAGGTTGCGCAATATATTTGCAGCGACTTACCTTCCGCCATGCCGGGCTCCCGCGCAGGGTTTCCCGTCAGCAGGAGGTGTTTTGGGGTATCGACAGATGATCGGCCGTGCGGAGCAAGGCCGCAACGACCTTGTCGACCGTCGGCGCCATGTGCGCGTCGATCCGGCGCATGTACGGGCAGGTCAGCACCGCGATCGCATGGTCGGACGACCCGAGGATCGGCGCGCTCAGATCGGTCACGCCATAGGCCTGACGGCTGTCCTGGCGCAGGTAGCCGGACTGCCGGATGGACTGGCATGCATACGCGAGTTCCTGCTCGTTCAGCGGCGCCTCTCCCTTGACCTTGCGATGCTCGGCCAGCATGTGCGCGCGCTGCTCGGGGCCCTGGAACGACAGCATCACGCGCCCCGACGCGGTATCGGCGAGCGCGATACGGGAGCCTAGCCGCACGGATACACCCCACGTGCCGGGGCCGTCGACCTGCGCGATCACGAGCAGGTTGCCGCGGTCGTAGACGGTCAGATGGCACGACTGTTCGACCGCATCGGCGAAGCGTTGCATCGGCGTCAACGCATCGGCGATCAGCCGACTCATCGGCGGATGCCGGTGCGCGAGCGCGAACAGCTTGAGGCCGAGCGTGTAGCGATCGCCGCCGGTCGAACGCATCACGTAGCGGCGTGCGACGAGGCGCTCGAGCATCCGGTAGATCTCGCTCGCGTTGCGGCCGAGTTCCTTCGTGATTTCGGTGCGGGTGAGGCCTTCCTTCTGCTCGGACAGGAGTTCGAGAATGTCGAGTCCCTTGTCGAGCGCCGGGGCGCGATAGCGGTCGATCGCGTCGATCGAATCCGGCAGCTCGAAGTCGGATGGCAGGGCGCGGGTCGTTTGCATCGTCGGTGCGAGTGCCGGGATTTTCGTCGCTCGACTCATCGGGCCGGCAGGGTGACCGCGATGTCCACAGCCAGCGTTTCCGCGCCCGAATTCGACCGGATGCGGGTGACGGGCGCGGCGCTGCAAGCGTCGATGCCGGTCGCCAGCTTCACGTAGTGTTCGTCCGGGCAGAGGTTGTTCGCCGGATCGAAGCCGATCCATCCGAGCGGGTCGACGTAAACTTCAGCCCACGCATGATCAGCGGCTCCGGTTTCGTCATCGTCGCTGATCAGATAACCGGAAGCGAAGCGCGCGGGAAGGCCGAGCCGATGCGCCACGGCGATGAAGACATGCGCATGGTCGCGACATGTCCCGCCGGAACGGATCCACGCCGCTTCCGCATCGGTGGCGTCGTCGCCGTTCTCGAACCCCGATGCGAGGCGATCGTGCACGATGTCCATCAATTCGTGTAGTTGCAGCAGACGGTTCTGCGTGCTCTTCAGGGCCGACGCAAGTTCGATCAGCGAGTCCCCGGGGCGCGTGAGCGGCGATTCGCGCAGGAACAGCCACGGATTGGTCCGATCGTCCGCGGAGCCCAGCACGCCGTCCTTGTTGTGCGTCGTCACTTCGCCGCGTGAAACGATGACGATCTCCGGGTCGTCGTTCGGGCGACGCACCAGGTCGACATGGTTTCCGAATCCGTCGATGTACGACAATTCCGGCTGCCTGTCGTTTGCGAGCAATTCCCAACGTCCGACCGTTTGGCCGGGATTCGACAACGGTCGCAGTCGAAGGCGCTGCAGTGCCTGCGGCAATGGCGTGTCGAAGGTATAACGCAGGGTGTGGGCGATTCCGATATGCATTGCGGTACTCAATCGAAATTGTAGGCCTGGGCGATGTCGAGCCCCAGTTGCTGATTGCGCCGAATGAATCCGGTCAGGAACTCGTGCAGGCCGTTCTTGAAGATGCGTTCGATCGTGCTGTCGGACAGCATCGTGAGCGTCTGCGCGGCGGTGTCGTGGCACGCGTGAGCGGTGCCATGCTCCTTCACGAGCAAGTTGAGGCTCGACATGACGCGCCCGTAGCAATGGCGCAGCGAGCGCGGCATGCGGCCGTTCAGGAGCAGGTAGTCGGCGATGTTCATCGGCTTGTACTTCACGCCGTACACCCAGCGGTACGAGTTGTGCGCTTCGACCGATCGCAGGATCGATTCCCAGTGGTTGGTATCGAGGATCGTGCCGACGTGCGATACCGACGGCAGCAGCAGGTGGTACTTCACGTCGATGATCCGCGCGGTGTTGTCCGCACGCTCGATGAATGCGCCGATCTGCGCGAAATCGAAGATCTCGTTGCGCAGCATCGTGCTGTAGAAGCTGCCGAGGATCAGCGCGGTTTCGCGCTTCACTTCGTCGAGCACGGCCGGCAGCTCGCTCTCCGGCACCGGCTGCGCCAGCGCGCGGCGCAGCGCGAGCCACGCGCCGTTC
>NZ_JAAGPK010000068.1:0-41289 GCF_017104685.1 Burkholderia sp. Tr-20355
TTGCCTGCCGGCACCGTGCCCGCCGCGTCGAACGCGTGACGCAGTTCGCCCTTGAGCCAGTCGACGATGTGCGGTCCGCGCGCTTGCCAGAACGCGTCGAAGCCGGAGCCGGCGTTGCCGATGCGAATATCGTCCTTCATGATGCTGTCCTCCTGGAAATAACGGGTGATCGTCGTGACGACGCTCGATTCCTCTGCCACGCTCGTCGGGCCGCCGAACGTCCTGACCGCGCCCGGCCCGGCGATGCGCACGACGATGCGCGCCAGCGCATTGAGCGCGCCGCACTCGACGTAGCGGGCGATGCCGTCCGCGCGCGCGGCGCGAATCGCGTCCGCGAAGCGCACCGGCATCACGAAATGCGACGCGAGCCGCATGCCGGGATCGTCGGCGCCGCTATAGCGGCGGCCGAGGATCGGCGAATACACCGGAATCGCGAGTGCGCCGGGTCGATAGGCGGCAAGCCGCGCGGCGAACTGCGCGCGCGCGCCGGCCAGGTCGGGGTGATGAAAGCCATACGGAGACCGGAGCGTCTGTGCGGTCACGCCGCGCGCCGCGCAGGCCGCGACGAAACCTTCCAGCGCGTCGCGCGGGCCAGACACGACGGTCTGCGACGCGTGGTTCTCGACCGCGATGCAGACGTTGCGCACCCCGTACGTGATCGCGCTCGCGTCGATCAGCGCGAGTGTCGCGTCGGCGCCGGCCGAAATCGCGGCCATCATGCCGTCGGCCGGCGCCGCGGCCTGCAACGACGCAATCCGGTCGCACACGATGCGCGCGCCCTGCTCGATCGAATAGACGCCGCCGCACACCAGCGCCGCGATTTCGCCGAAGCTGTGTCCGATCAGCAGGTCGGGGACGACGCCGCGTTCGCGCAGCACGCCGAACATCCCGACCGATGCGCCGAAGATCCCGAGCTGCAACAAGTCGGGCGCCTCGCGCAGCCACGTATCGAGCCCCGCATCGTCGCGCCACAGCGCGCCGGTCAGCGGCTGGCCGAGCCGCTCGCTCGCGACCGCGTCGATCGCGTCGAGCGTCTGCCGCACGCCGCGGTGTTCTCGCCCGAGTTGCCGCAACGCGCCCGCATAGAACGCCCCTTGTCCCGGGAACAGGAACGCGCAGCCGCACGCTTGCGCGTCGCCCACGTTCGGCCCGGTACCGTTCAACTCGCGTCGTTCCATAATCCCAACCTCCCAAGGCTCTCGGCCAGCTTCAGTCTCGCGGTCCGCCACCTCGACACCGCGAGCACGCGCTGCCGGCGCGCATCCGCGAGCGCCGACTGCGCATTCAGCAGTTCCGTGAACGTGCCGACCCCGGCCTTGTAGCGGCCGCGGGCGATGTCGAGCGAATGCAGCGCGGTGTCGAGCAGATGCTGCGAGTTGTCGAGGTTCGTCGTGTCGGTTTGCAAGCTCTGGTAGCTCTTCCACACGTCGAGCGACACCTTGAGTTCGGTACTGCGCACATCGGCTTCCTGCGCATCGGCCTGTGCCTTCGCCTGCGCGATGCGATACCCGGATGCGAATCCCTCGAACAGCGGAATCGAAACCTGGATGCCGATCGAGTTGCTGTGACTGCTCTGCAACTGGAACAGCGACGGCTGCTGCTGGTACGACGGGTTGTTGCGCGAGAGGCTGCCCATCAGCGAAATCGTCGGCAGCGACTGGGCGCGCACCGCGCGGATCTGGTCGCGCGCCGCTTCGAGCCGCTCGCGGGCGGCGATCAGTTTCGGGTGATCGCGCTTCGCTTCGGCGATCAGGTTCGCGACGCCGCGCGTGAAATCGTCGCGATCGGGCGACGGTTCCGCGTCGGCGATCCGCAGCGGCGTGTCGGCGTCCGCGCCGAGCGTCGTCGCGAGCGTGCCGATCGCGTTCTGCAGGTCGCCCTCCGCGCTCACGCGGTCGAGCAGCGCCTTGCGATAGGTCGTCTGCGCCTGCAACGCGTCGCCGAGCGTGCCGGCGCCGCCGTCATGCCGCGCGCTTGCTTCGGCCAGGCTCTCCTGCGCCGCATGTTCGACCGCCTGGGCGGCCTCGAGCGCCGCCTGCGCATCGCGCAGCGCATAGAACGCCTGCGCCGCGTCGAAGAAGACGCTCTGCAACGCGTCGTCGTGCGCCGCGTTGGCCGCGCGCAGCAACGCGCGCGCACGGTCGAGGTTCGCGCCGCGCTTGCCGAAATCGAACAGCACCCAGCTCAGGTTGAGCATGCCGTAACGGCTGGTGCTGCGCTGATCGCCGGAGAATCCGCCCGTATAGGTCGTGTTCACGTTGTCGCGCTGGATCCCGGCCGTCGCGTTCAGCGTCGGCAGGTACGCGGCCTTCGACACGCCGACCTCGGCCGTCGCCGCGCGTGCATCCGCCCACGTGCGGCTCAGTTGCGGATGGGAGCAGATCGCGAGCAGGATCGCGTCCTCCAGCGCGAGCGGCCGGTCGTCGAGGCGCCGTGCGCCGCACGCGGTGGCCGATGCCATCGACCCGGCCTGCGTCGCCGCGACGTCGTCGCGCGTGCGATAGACGTCGAGCATCTGCGCGCTCGCGGGCAGCGCGGCGGCCAGCGCAACGGCGGTCAGCACGACGGCGAATGATCGCTTCATCATCTAGCGCCCCGCCACCGGCTCTACCGGCCCGGCATCGTGCGGTGCCGGCCGGGACGCGGCCGGCACGCCGGCATGCGACTTCGCCGCGACCGCCGCGCGCATCGCCGCGGTCGACTGATCGAGCACGACCTTCCCGCCTTGCAGCATGATGACGCGCTGCGCGGACGCGATCGTCTCCGGCCGGTGCGCGACGATGAGCCGCGTCATCGCGAGCTGCGTGACGGCCGCATTGACCTGCATCTCGCGCTGAATGTCGAGATGGCTCGTCGCTTCGTCGAGCACCAGGATGCGCGGCCGCTTGTACAGCGCGCGCGCCAGCAGCACGCGCTGCTTCTGGCCGCCGGACAGCACGGTGCCCATGTCGCCGACGAGCGTGTTGTAGCCCATCGGCATCGCCGCGATGTCGTCGTGCACGGCCGCGATGCGCGCGCACTCGGCGACCCAGTCCGGGTCCGCTTCCGGATCGAAGAAGCTGATGTTCTCCGCGATCGACCCCGCGAACAGCACGTCGTCCTGCAGCACCGTGCCGACCAGCGCGCGCAGCCGCTCGATGCCGAGCCTGGCCACGTCGAGCCCGCCGATGCGCACGGCGCCGCCCGTCGGCTCGTGAATCCCGAGCAGCACGCTGATCAGCGTCGTCTTTCCGCAACCGGACTGCCCGACGATCGCGACCGATTCGCCGGCCGCGATCGTCGCATTGACGCCGTCCAGCACCAGCGGCTCGCCGTCCGCATAGCGGAACGACAGCCCGTCGATCTCGATGCTCGCGTCGAGCGTGTCCGCCTCGCCCGGCACGCTGCGCAGGCTCGCGTCGGGTTCCGCTTCCGCGAACACGATGTCGGCCAGCCGCTCGCCCTGCAACTGCAGCATCTTGACCTCGAAATACTTGTCGATCAGGCTGCCGACCCGGCTGTCGAACTGACTCTTGTACGCGTTGAACGCCATCAGCACGCCGACCGTGAACTGGCCGTCCATCACCATCCGCGCGCCGAGCCAGATGACCAGCACGTTCTCGATGCCGAACAGCAGCCCGTTGAGCTGCTGATAGAAGATCTGCAGCTTCTGCACGTGCAGGCTCGCGTTCACTTGCTCGACCAGCAGCGTGATCCAGCTCGCGCGCCGCTCCGTCTGGCGGTTGAACAGCTTGATCGTCTTCACGCCGCGCACCGTCTCGAGGAAATGGCTCTGCTGCTTGGCCGCGTGCACGATCTGGTCCTCCGTCGCGCGCCGCAACGGGCCGTACCACATCCATCGGACAAGCGCGTACAGCGCCATCGTCGCCAGCGCGACGAAGCCGAGCGTGCGGCTGTAGACGAACATCATCGCCAGCGTGACGAGCGTCATCAGCCCGTCGATCACCGCGCCGAGAAACGACGTGGTCAGCGTCTGCTGGATCGTGTCGATCGAGCCGAAGCGAGACACGACGTCGCCGAGATGGCGGCGTTCGTAATAGCGCACCGGCAGGCTCAGCAGATGCGTGAACACGTTCGCGCGCCACTGGATGTTGAGCGTCACGCCGACATACATCAGCGCCCACGCGCGAATCGCGCCGGTCGCCTGCTGCATCAGCAGCAACAGGCCGAAGCCGAGCGCGAGCACCGTCAGCAGGTCTCGATCGGCGCTGACGATCACTTCGTCGATCACCCATTGCAGGAAGAACGGCTGCACGAGCATGAAGACTTCGAGCGCGATCGCCAGCACCAGGATCTGCGCGAGCGAGCGCGACAACCCCGACACCGGGCCCAGCAGTTCGCGCAGCCTGACCGCCGGCCGCGCCGCGCGCGGCGCGAAGCCGGCGTTCGGCCACAGCTCCAGCGCGACGCCGGTGAACGCGCGCGAGACATCGGCGAGCGATACCTTGCGAATACCGTGCGACGGATCGTGGATCGTCGCGGTCTTGCCGTTCACTTCCTTCAGCACGACGAAGTGGTTGAAATTCCAGTGCAGCAGGCACGGCAGGCGCAACTGGCCGAGCTGCGCCAGGTCGAGCTTCACCGCGCGCGTGCCGAGCGACAGGCGCTGCGCGATCTCGATCACGCGCCCGAGGCCCGCGCCTTTCAGCGAAACGGGGAACTGCGCGCGCAGCGTCGCGAGATCCACGTGATGGCCGTGATAACCGGCCACCATCGCGAGACATGCGATGCCGCATTCGGCCGCTTCGGTCTGCAGGACCATCGGCAGCTTGCGGCCGAGGCCGAACGAGAGTCGATCGAGTAATCGCATGCGTGCGCCCGTCAGAGTTTGCCGGTCAGGCTGTAAAGCGGCTCGAGCACCCATTCGTACAGGCGCCGGCGTTCCTGCAGGATGTCCGCCTGCAACGTCATGCCGGCCTGCAGCGGTTGCTGCGCGCCGTATGCGGTGACGTGCTGCGCGTCGAGCGCGACGATCACACGGTAGAACGTCGCGTCGCGCCCCTCGCCCGGGGTCGCCGCCGGGCCGCCGTCGTTCGCGAGTTCGGCCGCCGACAGCGCCGTGCGCGCGATCGACACGACCGTGGCCCCGTACTGGCCGAATTTCTGATAGGGGAATGCCTGATAGCGGACCAGCACCGGCTCGCCGGCCCGCACGAAGCCGATCGCCGTGCTCGGCACGAACAGGTGCGCCTGCCAGCGCGCGCCGCCCGGCACGACACTCGCGAGCGGCCGCGACGTATCGACCGACTGGCCGACGTCCGCGATCGCGGCCGTGACGATGCCCGCCTCCGGCGCGGTGACGACGATCCGGCGCTTCGCCTCGCTTTCGATCAGGTTCTGGTCGACGTCGATCACGTTGCGGTCGATCTGCGCGAGCTGGTTCTGCTGCTTGAAGCCGAGCCCCGACAGTTCGTTGCTCGCCTCGGTGAGCGACTGAAGCGTCGATGCACGGTCGCGCAGCAACCCGTTCAGCTTCGACTGCTGGTCGAGCAGGTCGGCCTCGCGCTGCTGCGCCTGGTCCTTCGAGATGTAATCCTGCGCGAGCAGGCGGCGATAGCGCGTGGCGCCGTCGGCCGCGATCGACGTGCGCAGCCGCTGGGCCGCGAGCTGGTCGTCGATTTGCGCGAGCGCGCCTTTCAGGTTGGCGATCTTCGCGCGCAGCGTGTCGCGCTCGTCCTGCTGCAGGCTGCGGGTCTTGTCCATTTCCGCGAGCAGGGATGCCTTGCGCTGCCGCGCCTGCGCGATCAACGCGGCCTGCGTCGCACCTTGCGCCGCGCTTTGCAAGTCGGTCGACACCGTGTAGAGCGTCTGCCCGCGCGTCACGCGCTGCCCTTCCTTCACGTCGCGCTCGACGACGATGCCCGGCTGCAATGCATAGACCTTGACCAGGCCCGCATCCGGCATCACCACACCGGAGACCGTCGTGCGCCGCGTATACGTACCGAACGTGAAGAACAGCACCACGCAGGTGGCCATGACCATCGCGGCGACCGTCAGCAGCGTCATGGACAGAGGGCGCACCAGCACGATGTCGCCCAGCACCCGCATGCGCCGAGCCTGTGCCGCTTCAGAACGAAAAAGACCGAACTCCATTTTCACCAACGTGTCGCCCAATATCGGTATCGGCGTCCATTCCGCTTCCACGCGTCGGAACAGGCAAAAGCGATCCGGTATACATGGAAGACCCGTGCATACCGGATCGTCAGTTCCATCATCGGGAGACGCGGCCGCTACCGCGTCGCCTCAATGCAGGCAACTCAGTACTGCGGGCCGCCGAACAGGCCATCCAGCAGGTTCACCGCGGCGGTCGTGATCGTCTCGCCGATGTTGTATGCCTGCTTGACCGGTGCGGCGAAGATGCCGAACGTCAGCGCATTGCCGATGCTCTCCGCGGTGCTGCCGCCCCATTCGATGATGTTGCCCAACGCCGACGGGATGCCCGGGCCGCTGTAGTAGCCGCCGGAAACTTGTGCGATTTCCTGTTGATTCAGTTCTTGCATTGCATTTCTCCAGTTTCAAATTGCTAGATAATCCATCTAGCGGGGCATCGAACAACGCCGCGATTGCGACGCAGATCAACACGTTAAATAGATTTAAACTTTCGAACGACTCGACATATCGACCAATCCGAATTAAACCCTTGCATCAATCCTGCTCAAACGGCGCATAAAATCCCGGCGGCCGAGATCAATCGGTCGACCTTTCACCGTAATCGGCAACCGGACGGTAATTCATCGGCGCTATACGAGCACTCCTCGTCCCGTCCGGCATCCGTCTGAAAGACGTCGAGTAACGGACGTACAGGTGCCCCCGTGCATGGATGTCGCGGCACCCGCACGTCATGGAGTACGAAATTTCAACGAGAACGACTGCCCGACCGAGGATCGACCGAGAATAATCGCGCACTAAATGCCGCTCACCTAATCAACGAAATGTCATTGAATGGCGGGTCGGCATCAGATTTCACCGCAGGTTTTTTTACAGCACTGAATCCGACGGGCCAATGATCCGTCACTTTGCCGGCGCTCTTTGTACGATACCGCACCATCGGGCAAACCCGATATTTTGCGGATATTTGCTCTTTTTTATTGATAATTCCGAGCTTGCCTGCTGCGATTGAATGCCCTCAGTTGATTCTGGAAAGCTCGTGTCTCCACGGTCGATCCGTCGCTCCCTTACAAGCATCGAGCCGTCGGCCGGATAAACCCGGCCACCCGCGCCCGCGGCGGTGCGCCGCCCGCTTCGACGAAGCAGCCACCGGCAGCGGCTGTGTTTGGGCCGGTCCCGGCAAGCCTGTCGCCGGCCTCGATATCCGTCACACGATCAGTCCGGCAGCGGCTGGCACGACCAGGATTACCCGCTATCGGGTCACGATCAACACCGCATCACAATATCTGACGGCATCACGTTCAAAATTTCGCTACGCGGCGGGCGTCTTCCAAAATCTCAATGCGAATTCGAAGGCATCGCCATCAAAAAACTAAAATATCTCAATCATTATTCCCGCTCGCAAATTCAGTACCAAATGACAACAATAAAAACCGACGTTTAATAAATCAGGTTTCCGAGGTTGCTTTCACTCCGCTCCACCTCGCTCATTCCTCTCGATCCACGTCGAGCCGCGTCCCGCGCTGCGCTGAGCGTCACGAGACGCCCCGCAGTCATCCACCGCCGATGCAATGCCGGCGAGGCCTCCGATGAAGCCGGCAAGATCATTTCAAATCCATCACCAAATCATGACTTGATTAACGATAGCGATATGAAAATTTAATCCAAACGGAAATATCTTGTAATTATAAAAACCACCCTCTAGCATGCCTCTGCTGTTCGCGACATGTCTTGTATGGAAGTCTTCACTTGATTCATTCCTCGAACAAACCCATTCATAATCTGGGGAATTACATGAAGAAACTGTCTCGACTGCTGCCCGTCACCGCGATTACCGTCGCGAGTCTCAGCGTTTTTGCCCAGGCCGGCGACCCGTCGGCCGCGGTCGACAAAGCGCTGCAACTGATCCAGCAGAACCCGTCCGCCTTCAGCCTCGCCACCGGCGGCACGGCACGCACGTTGAAGTTCGCGGGGCCGCAGGCGAACGCGCCGGCGGACGGCGATCAGTTCCAGGTACGCGACGTGATCGTCGATCCCGACGGCACCGAGCACGTGCGCTTCGACCGCTTCCACGCGGGCCTGCCCGTGATAGGCGGCGACGTTGTCGTCCATTCGCGCAACGGGCAGTTGAAGCAAGCGAGCCTGACCCAGCCCGCGCCGATCAATCTCGCCGCCACGATCGGCAAGGTCGGAAACCGCGCGGTGGTACGCAACGCACCCGATGTTGGCGCGTCCAGGGCCACGCGCATCGCGGCCGCGCGTTTCAACTCGGACGTACGCCGCGTCGATGACGCGGAACTCGTCGTGTTCGCGCGCGACGTCGCGCCGGTTCTGGCCTACGCGGTGCGCGTATACGGCAAGGCCAGCGAAGCGCACGGCGATGCGGTGCTGTACTACGTCGACGCACGCACCGGCACCGTGCTCGACGCGCAAGACCTGATCAAGACCGCCGCCGCGACCGGCACCGGCCGCTCGCTGTACTACGGCAACCTGACGCTCACCACGGACCAGACCGGCACGAACGCGTACCGGATGCTCGATCCGGGCCGCGGCAGCGGATCCGTCTACGATGGCCGCGGGCTGAGCTCGGACGATGTCGAGCAAGCGACCGACCTGCCGATCTTCACGAGCAGCACGAACGTGTGGGGCAACAACACGACGACCGACCGGCAGACGGTCGCCGCGGACATCGACTACGGGCTCGCGTTGACGTGGGACTACTACAAGACCACGCACAACCGCAACGGCATCTTCAACGACGGCCGCGGCGTGAAGAGCTACGCTCACGTGGTCTTCAACACCGGCAGCGGCACGACCGGCGCGAACGCGGCCTGGCTGTCGTCGCACGTGATGGTGTATGGCGACGGCGATCCGGGCACTCGCCTGCCGAAACCGGTCGTTTCAGTCGACGTCGCCGGACACGAGATGAGTCACGGCGTGACCGAAGCCACCGCCAACCTGAACTATTCGGGTGACGCGGGCGGCCTGAACGAATCGACGTCCGACATTTTCGGCACGCTCGTGAAGTACTACGCGAACAACCCGAACGATCCCGGCAACTACGTGATCGGCGCGCGCGTGGTGAGCGGCGGCCTGCGCAAGATGTACAAGCAGGATCTCGACGGCCGGTCGTTCAGCTGTTACCCGTCCGGCGGCTTCTCGTGGTCGAATCCGCGCCACGATCCGCATTTCACGTCGGGCGTCGGCAACCGCTTCTTCTACCTGCTGTCGGAAGGCCCGTCGGTGCCGTCGACCGACACCGGCCTGTCGAAGGCGCAACTGGTCTGCAACGGCGACACGACCTTCAGCGGCCTCGGCCGCGAGAAGGCCGGCAAGATCTGGTACCGCACGCTGACCGTGTACCTGAACGCCAACTCGAGCTACCCGAACGCGCGACGGGCGTCGATCCAGGCGGCGAACGACCTGTATGGCGCGAACTCGGCCGAAAGCGCAACGGTCGCGCGGGCCTGGAGCGCGGTCGGGGTGAATTGACGGTGCGTGCGTGAACCCGTCGAACGTCGGGCGATCGCACAGCCGTCCTTCGGTCCTTCGCATCGAAGGCCGGCCGGACGCGGTCACGCGACGTTCACGCGAACGACGGGGACCGTTGCCGGTCAACCGCCTGCGATTCTCGGGCGGTTGACCGGCGGATCATTGCAGAGGCGTCGACGCGGCACCGTGACCGAAGCATCCGCCCAAGCAGACGACACGTTCGTTCAACCCATTGCGCTGCCCCGCCGGCCCGCCGCCCGGCATCGTCCGGGTTCATGCCATGCTGGCGATACGCCGGCAACGCGCTATATTCTCGTCCGAGCAGGACGACGCGCTCGCCTCCGCGGAAGACGCCCGTCCGGCCATCGCCGCATGCTCCGACGTGCTTCCTCACCCAGCGAGAACGAAAAAATGGACCACGCGCAGTACTTCAGCCAAAGCTCGATCCAGGCCGCGAATCTTCGCCTGCACTATCTGTCGCAGTTGCTGCGCGAGCAGACCGGCTCGATCGTCCAGTACGGCATCCTTCGCGGGTTTCCGATCGGCTTCAGTCACTGGGCGGAAGTCGCGGTCGGCGGCTACCTGCTCGGCACCTATGAAATTGCCGTCTGCGCGATCCTCGAGGCGCTCGGGTCACCCGACAAGGTGCTGGTCGATCTCGGGGCCGCCGACGGGATCTTCGGCATCGGCCTGGTCCGGAACGACGTCTTTGCCCGCAGCCTGTGCTTCGAGATGGACGAGCAGCGCCGCCAGGCCATCCAGCACCGCGCCGCGGAGATGGGGCTGGCGGATCGCGTCGCGGTCTACGGCAAGGCCGATCGCGACCTGCCGGCGATCCTGTCGGAGCACGGCGGCGCGCCGGCCGAGCGCGTCATCCTGTGCGATATCGAAGGCGCGGAATTCGACCTGTTCGACGACACGCTGCTGGAACAGCTCTCAGGCAGCCACGTGATCATCGAGATCCACGATTTCCTGCTGTCCGACCCGGAGCAGGCCGCCCGCGCATTCGACGAATTGAGCCAGCGCGCGAGCCAGCATTTCCACGTGTACGAGATCCGCGACGGATTGCGGGACATTCGCAATATCCCGCTGCTGCGCCACTGGTCGGACTGGGACGCCTGGCTGATGTGCGTCGAGGCGCGCTACCGGATGATGCGATGGCTCTGGCTCGAACCGAAAAGCCAGCCGCCGCGCGCCACGCAGGACATCGATCGCCTGATCCTCGACTACCAGCGCCGGATCTTCGCCGCCTGACGCATCCGCGCCGGCACGTATCGGCCTACTGCATGCCTGGCAGCCGCGGCATCACGCGTGTCGCACGACGATATCCCACGCGGTATGGCATGCCTGCCCCGGCAACGTGAGCGCGCTCAACACGATGCGGTCGCCCGGTTGCGTCGAGACGCTGATCTTGTACGGCGCCTGCAGCGAGACGCTTTCGCCGTTGCGCGCCACATGCGCCCGGGGCGCCGACGGCTGGCCGCTCAGGTGCGACAGCCCGATGTCCAGCACCGTCCGTTCGCGCGTCACCTCGAATTCGACCGTGTGCGACGCCCATGCATTGAGCGCACTGCCCTGCGGGTGCCGGAACGACGCTCCCGCGGCGAGACGCGGGACATCCGGCAGCACGTCCTCGTGCGCGGCCACGAGCACCAGCCCGTTGGCGGCGAGGCGTTCGAGCGGAAGCGCGTCGAGGGCGGCCGGCTGTTCCCGCATGCCGGGTTCGGGCGGCAACGCGAACGCCTGGCCGAGCGCGATCGCCTGCTCGGCATCGCGAGACAGATATCGCCAGTGATTGAGGAAGCGCACGTCGCCCGTCATGTGCAGGCCGCGGATCGGCTTGCCCAGATGCTCGAGCAGGATTTGCACGGCATCGAAATCGTGCCGCTCGTGAAGCCCCCATTTCGTGACGAAATTCTGTTCGCAGCCGACCAGGCGAACCTGCCCCAGCCCGCCCCACAGATGCAGGAACGTCGTATCGAGCCCGTGGATCCCGGCGAAGTCCAGGCCGATGCGTCCAGCCTGCTCGCGGACATACTGCGCAAACCGCGCCCACGGCGCTCGGCCGCCCACGACGAGCCCCGCCTGCAACGGATGCCCGACCCGATCGAGTACGTCCTGGACGCATTGACGGACCAGCGCGTCCCGCCGCTCGCCGATGATCGGCGACATCACGAACGCGCAGAAGTGGGCGTCGGGCGCGACGTGCAGCAGATCGTGATCGGTCGCGACGTCGAAGATATCGAATCGCGGCCCCGGGAACCAGATATCGGCGTCGTAGAGCGCGAGCGTCTGCAGTTCGGGATCGGCGTCGAAGACTGCGGCCGCGGAGATGTAGCGATCCCACGAAAGGTCGCCGACGCCTGCCCCGGCATAGACTTCGATACCGTTGTCGCGCAGCCGCTGCTGCTTGTCGGCGGACAAGCCGTAGCCGATGACGCCGATGCGCCCGCGGTAGTCCGTCGCGCGCAGCGAGACGATGAACGGAATGACCATCTCGTACCAGGCTTGCCGGTTGTCGTCGATCGCGAAGGCGACGAGATGGCGGCGGCTGGTCTCGTTGTTATCGGACGTGTTCATGCGTGTGGTGGCGAAAAGGTGGCGCGTATCGAGTCAGTCCGGCTGCAGGTTCTTGCGCGCGAGACCGGGTGCCGGGCAGCAATCGAATATTCGTTATCGTCATACGATATCGCGGCGAATCCATTTCAGCGGCTTCGTATCGACGCATCCGTTCGCTCGACAAGCGATGTCCGATTGTAATGAAGAACGACGGATTCCTGAAGACGCACGCCGGTGCGTCGTACCCGGCCCGATTGCCCGACGATCACGATCGCGCCGGCGCCCGATGCGGGATGAAAATGCCGCGGCGCCGGGCATTTGTTAAATAGCTTGAATGACCGACAACCGGCCGGCAATTTGCCTTACCATCCGGCCGTCATCCTCGCCGATGCCGCCCACGGTCGACCGGCCGCGGGCGCCGGCCGTGGAGTTTTCCCTCGGCAGCTCGACCGCGTTGCCGATTTCATTCGAACGCCAGGACCGATCATGTTCCAGTCCCCGGGAGATTCATTCGTCAGCGGCTCGTTGCTCGGCCTGTGCGTCGAGGTGCCGCTCGCCGCGCTGGTTTCGCTCGCCATGCACGGCGTCGACTGGAACGGGCAGCGCATCGCGATGCTCATCGCCACGCCCGTGCTGATCGCATGCATCGCGCTGCTCACCCGCCCGGTGGCGCTGAGCACGATCTGGAAGCACAAGCGCTCGCCGTTCGTGCTCGACGACAATGTTCGCGCGTCGATTTACGGCCGGCTCAGCGGGATCGCGATCGGGCTGGTATTCGGCATCATGGTCGCGACGACGTTCTCCTGATTCCGCCGGGCCCGTCGCATCGCCCGTTCACATGAGCAGCGCCCGGCGGCGGCGCGTCACCCCGCCGCAACCACCGAATTGAACGACGTATCCCACAACGGTGCGACGTTGGCCGGCCCGTCGAGTACGCCGATCCGGGTAAACACATCGGCGACCTGTTGATGCTGCGCGACCACGTCGGGCGTCACCGGCAGTAGCGCGAAGTCTTCGCTGCGCTGGTCGAACATCGCGACGAGATCGGCAACCGGCACGCGCGTCTCGCGGTTCTGCGCGAGCGCATAGTCGCGGAAGCGCCCGTTCGCCCACGCATACGCGTGCCGGAACCGCAGCAGCAGATCGGCGGTGGCCGCGCGCCGGCGCGCATCGTCGAGCACCCGGGGATTCGCGTACACCGGAAAATGTCCCGACAGATAGCCCTTCCCCGTCTTCAGCACGCGCGCGCCGTAGCGATTGCGCGCGAGCTGGCCGTTGTAGCCGTAGATCGCCCACGCGTCGATGTCGCCGCGATCGTACGCCGACAACCCGTCGGTCGGCGACAGGTTGATCGGCTGGATGTCGTCGAAACCGAGGCCGGCCTCCGTCAGCTGGCGATACAGGAAATAGTGCGACGTCGTCGCACGCACATAGCCGACGCGCTTGCCCTTCAGCGCCGCGATGCTGCGGATCGGCGTGTCCTTGCGCGCGAGCGTGACCTGGTTGTTCAGGTCTTCGCGCACCCGCGAAATGAACCGCACATTGGCTTTCTGGCGTGCGGCGAACACCGCGGGGATTTCGCTGCCCGAACCGATATCGAGCGCATCGGCATTGAGCGCCTCGATATGCAGCACGCCGTTGTTCAGCTCGCGCCAGTCGATCCGGTACGGCGTGTCGCCGAGCCCGGCAGCCTGCAGCAGTGCGCGCCAGCCGCCCTTGTAGGTCGCGACGCGCAACGTCGTGCCGGCGAGATCGGTGTTGACGGCCGGCGCCGCGAACACGGACCTCGCGGCCAGGGGTGCCGCCACGGCCGCGGCGCCGGCGAGCAGCAGGCGGCGGCGTGACGCCGAGATTGACGACATCGGGTGCTCCTGTCGATTGATTGGGTTGCCGGAACCGGCGTGTCAATGCAGCGCCGGAAATCCGTGGCGCTCGGCCAGCAGCTCGAGAATGCGGCGCGCGTCGGTGACGAAGCGCACGTCGCCGAGCGTCTGCGCGTCGTCCGGCGCCGGCTGGTCGCGGCCGAGCACGAGGACCGGCAGGCCCTGATGGGCATCGTCGAGCGCGTCGATCACCGCGGCCCGCGGCCGCTCGAACCCGACGCGTTTCACGTCGAGGCGGCCGGCACGATCGGGCGCGCTCGCCAGCAGTCCTTCGATCGACAGTCCATGCGGACAGACGAAGCGTTGGCCCGGATGCTTCGGATCGGCAAAGCCCGGTTCCAGCAGAAACAGTACATCGCGACTCATGTCAATCGGCTCCCATGTTCGTTGATCCACCCGGCCGGGACGCTTGCACCCGTGTGCGCGTCGATTCCCGGCGCATGCCGGCCCGCGACCGGATGCCCGACTCTACCGTCACGCGTCGTGCGGCCCTACCAACGTTTTGCGGAATCGATATGCGGGACCGCATAGCGCATCGGTGCTACGCCGCCTAGCGGGCGTTGCATAAAAACATCGCGGTCGGGGCTGCACATATTACGGATATCGAACGATTTCATCGATCGATATGACATCACGCACGGGTTACCGCTGCCCGCCGTATGCGGTCCAGGCGATGTGTTCGCCGCAGCATGCACGCCGGACGCGATCACGACGGACATGCCGGGCCGGCGACCCTGCACATTACAAATCGACCGCGCGACGATTTACAAACCACGGATCGACCGTTCATCGGCGCGTCTGTCGTCAATAGCATCGTGATCCTCACGGACGTACCCATAAAAAACAGAGGATAGCGATGATCAAAAAATCGGTAGTACTGGGTTTGGTTTCGATCGGTTCGGTCAGTGCGTACGCGCAGAGCTCGGTGACGTTGTACGGCGTCGTCGACGCCGGCATCGCGTATACGAACAACCAGGGCGGCGCGAGCAACATCCAGCAGACGAGCGGCAAGCTGAGCGGCAGCCGCTGGGGCCTGAAAGGCGCGGAAGATCTTGGCGGCGGCCTGCAGGCGGTCTTCACGCTCGAAAGCGGGTTCCGGCCGAGCGACGGCGGCCTCGGCCAGGGCGGCCGACTGTTCGGCCGCTCCGCGTACGTGGGTCTCGCCAAGTCGGGCCTCGGCACGCTGACGTTCGGCCGCCAGTACGAGCCGATCACCGACCTCGTCGCGCAGTACTCCGGCGCCGGCTTCTGGTCGCCGGCCACCCACGTGGGCGACAACGACAACCTGAACCAGAGCTTCCGGCTGAACAACGCGGTGAAGTTCCGCAGCGACACGATCGCCGGCTTCACGGCCGACCTGCTCTATGCATTCAGCAACCAGGCGAACGGCGGAGCGGGCACGGGTTTCTCGAACAACAACGCGTGGGGTGCATCGGCGAACTACGTGAACGGCCCGCTGTCGGTCGGCGGCGGCTACGTGCGGTTCAATCACCCGAACGCGACGTCGAACACAAGCGGCGCGGTGGGCGGCGCGACCTCGACCACCGGCAACGACTACAGCGGCGCATTCTTCTACGGGCTGAACGGCGGTGTGCTCAAGCAGCAGATCGGGGCGCTGGGCGCGAACTACGCGCTCGGCCGCGCGACGGTCGGCTTCGCCTGGAGCCACACGCAACTCGACTATGTCGACGGCTCGTCGCGCAAGTTCAACAACTACGACGTGAACGCGCGCTACCAGATCACGCCGGCCGCCACGCTGATCGGCGTCTACACGTTCACCGACGGGCGCGCGAGCGGCCTGCCGGGCACCGGCGGCCAGACGCTGAAGCCCCGCTGGCACCAGTTCACGCTCGGGTTCGACTATGCGCTGTCGAAGCGCACCGACATCTACGTATCGGGCATCTACCAGCTCGCGGCCGGCGATGCGAGCACGGCCACGTCGGGCGGCTATCGCAAGATCGCCGCGATCTCGAACATCGGCAGCGCGTCGTCGACGAACCGGCAGCTCGCGTTCGTCAGCGGGCTGCGCGTGAAGTTCTGACGGCACGCGTATCGGGGCGGCGCGATAAGCAAAGCGGGATTCGTTGTTTGCCGCGCCGTGCCCGGTTGCCGAGAATGTGCGTTTCGCCGCGCGAGGCCGCCTGCGTGAACGCCGAACCGGACGGGCGTCGCGCCCGTCGCCGTTGCCCGGCGCGCGCCACCCTCGCCAGGAGCAAGCCATGAGCGACACCTCCCTTGCCGCCCCGCTCGCGCCGTCGCCGTTCGTCGACGTCCGTTCACCGGCGGATTTCCCCGACAGCCCCGTGTCGCGAGCGCTCGCGCAGCCGCTGATGCTCGGGCTGTTCCTGCCGATCCAGGCCGGCGGATGGAGCGCGTCGACCTTGCCGCGCTCCACCGACTGGACCTTCGACTACAACGCCGATCTGGTCGCGCGCGCCGAGGCACTCGGCTTCGATCTGGTGTTCGCGCTGTCGCAGTGGCTGCCGAAAGGCGGCTACGGCGGCGTGTTCGACGGCCAGGCGCTCGACTCGTTCATGACGCTGGCCGCGCTGACCGCGCGCACCGAGCGGATCATCCTCGTCGCGACGAGCCACGTGCTCTACGGGCCGTGGCATCCGCTGCATTTCGCGAAATTCACCGCGACGCTCGATCACATCTCGCGCGGGCGCTGGGGCATCAACGTCGTGACGGGTCATCGCGCGATCGAACACGAGATGTTCGGCTGGAACCGGATCGAGCACGACCGACGCTACGAGATGGCCGCGGAATTCCTCGATGCGGTCCAGCAGTTGTGGGCGCAACCGGACAACTTCAGTTATACGCCGGCACTGTCGAACTGGCGCCTGGGCGGCGCATTCGTGACTCCGAAGCCGCGTTACGGCCGCCCGTTGCTGATCAACGCAACGGGCTCCGACGCCGGCATCGAATTCGCGGCGCGCTATTCGGACATCGTGTTCGTCACGAGCCCGGCCGGCCCCGACGCCGAACGGGCGATCGACGCGCTGCCCGCGCATACTGCCCGCGTGAAGGCGGCCGCTGCCGCACGCGGCCGGACGATCCGCACGCTGCTCAATCCGCTCGTGATCTGCCGCGAGACGGCGGCGCAAGCGCGCGCGTACCGCGACGCGATCGTCGCGCACGCGGACGAAGGCAGCTTTCACCGTTTCGACAGCGACGCGCATGCGTGGCGCGGCGGCTTCGACCAGCGTTCGCAGACGGCCGCGCGTGCGATCGGCGGCAACATCTCGATCACCGGCTCTCCCGACGAAGTCGCCGACACCATCGTGCGGCTGCACCGCGCCGGCATCGACGGTATCCAGCTGAGCTTCTACGACTTCAAGCCCGACCTCGACTTCTTCGGCGAACGCGTGCTGCCGTTGCTGCGCGAAGCCGGCTTGCGGCGCTGACGTCCGGCCGCGGCAACCGGCCTGGCGCGATCAGAACACGCGCCCTTCGGTCAGGTGCGTCGTCACGCCGTTCAGTTCGTAGTCGCCGATCACGCGCGCCTTGTGCAGCAGCGGGTTGTGACTGAAGATCGTGCGCAGGTTGCGCCAGTGCCGGTCGAAGTTGTGCGCGCGCGCCGTCGCCGACGCGCCACCGACTTCGAACAGCCGCTCGGCCGCATGCAGCGCGAGCTTGCTGACGATCAGCTGCGCGCGCGCGGTCGCGAGCGCGCTGTCGAGCACGTGCGCATGCGCGTCGGCGTCGCCCGCTTCGATCGCGTCGGCGGAGCGATCGAGCGCCCGCGCGTTTTCGCGCACGAGCGCGTCGATCGCGTGGCTGTGCGCGGACAGCTCGCCGACGACCTGCTGGACGAAATGGTCGTCGTGCGCGGTGGGCGCCGGGCTGTGCAGCGCCGGGCGTCCGTGCGCGAGCACGTAGCGACGTGCATCGGCCACCACGTTGCGCACGATGCCCGCCGCCGTCGCGACGAGATGCAGCTGCCGCAGCGCGCCGCAATGGCGGCCGACGAGCGTCGACCCGTCGCGCGCGGTCACTTCGTCCGCGAACACCTGCACGTTGTCGAGCAGCAGGCTGCCGCTCGCCGTCATGCGCTGCCCCATCCCGTCCCAGTCGTCGAGCACCTGCACGCCGTCGCGCGCGACGGGAATGATCACGGCCAGCGCGTCGCCCTGCTCGTTTTCCACGTTGATGCGCGCGAAATCGGCAAACGCGGTGCCCGTCGAATAGTATTTTCGACCCGTGACCCGATGGTGATCGCCGTCCCGGCGCAACACGGTCGTGTTTTCGCCCGGCCGCGACGTGCCGAGCTCGGTCGACGCGCCGCCGAAGATCGCGCCGGCCAGCACCCGTTCGAGCTGCACGTCGTTGAACGGTGTGCGCGGCGACAGCCGCAGCGTCTCGGTCTGGTCGTAGTGAATGCGCAAGGCGTGCGCGAGATTCGAATCGGCGGCGGCCAGCGTCGCGATCGTATCGAACAGATCGACCAGCGTGCCGCCGAGGCCGCCGCGCGCCACCGGAATTCGCAGCGCGCCCAGTGCCGAGCGCCGAAAGATCGCGAAGCCCTCGAACGGCAGTTCGCGGCGCGCCTCGCGTTGCGCGGCATCCTCGCCGATCGCGTTCGCGAGATCGGCCAGCGTGGCGAGCGCGTCGCGCAACGCGTCGCGTGGATCGACGGCATCACGGGCAGTCATCGGGTAAATCCTTGTGGGAGGTGATCGGGTGCGTCGCGGCGAAGTGCGATCGCGGCATCGCAAAGTATAGGGACGCGTCCCGCGCACGTGAAAAGCCGATTTCAGCTTTTGTTATGCGTGCGCCGGGAATGGTCGCGCATGGCTGCCGTGTCGGCGCCGGATGGGCCGGCGACGCACGGTCACGATGATGCCCGCGCACGAAACCATCCGCTCGCGGCGCGCAGAGACAACGCTCAGCCAGCCGCGCCGTTCCGGCAGAACCCGTGCGCCGACTCGCCAACCCGGCCCGGGCCCGAGCGGTTCCCGGCGCTCGCTCCGGCGTCAGCGGCGTGGCGCGAAGGCGTCGACCCCCGTCAACGCAGCGGACCAAGCCCACAGACGTTCAGCGTCCTCCCGATCGATCGCGTGCGGTCGCACGCCCGACTCCTCGTTGCCGCGCGTCACCACCGCGATGTCGCAATCCTCGCAGTAAACGCCGCCGATTTCGGCGAGGCGCGGCGACGTTGCGGCCCACACCTGCGTCGCCGCGCCCTGCGCCGGCGTTTTGAAAGTCGGGTCGATCGGCACGCCGTGCTCGTCCACCCAGCCCTGCGCCATCATCTCCTCGCGGGTGAGATGACGTTGCAGCGGCGTCGCGATCTTGCCCGGATGCAACGAGTAGGCGCGGACGCCAAACCGGGCGCCGAGCGCGTCGAGTTGCACCGCGAACAGCGCATTGGCGGTCTTCGACTGTGCGTACGCGAGCCATTTGTCGTAGCCGTGCGCAAACTGAACGTCATCCCAGCGAATCGGCGAAAGCCGGTGCCCGAGCGACGACACCGCGACCACGCGGGCGCCGTGCCCATGCGCGAGCGCAGGCCACAGCCGGTTGACCAGCGCATAGTGGCCGAGATGATTGACGGCGATCTGCGCTTCCCAGGCGTCGCCGACGCGCGTCTCGGGGCACGCCATCACGCCCGCGCTGTTGATGACGATATGCACGTCGCGCCGCGCGTCGACGAACCGCGCGGCGAATGCGGCGACGCTCGCGAGATCGGCGAGGTCGAGTGCCGCGCGCTCGACGCCGGCCATCCCGCGCGTCGCGTCGCGCGCGGCATCGGCGCTCCGCGCGCCGACGATGACCCGCGCGCCGGCCTGCGCCAGTGCGCGCGTGGTCTCGAGGCCGAGACCCGAATGGCCGCCTGTGACGATGGCGGTTTTGCCTCGAAGGTCGAGACCGGCCAATACATCGCTCGCCGTCGACGCGGCGCCGAATCCGGAATGAAGGGGGTGTTGCCTGCTCGTCATTGAAGGCTCCAGGAATGATACGCACGGCACGCGGCCGCCCGCCGGTCACGTCACCGCACGAGCCCATTCTCGGGGCACGCACCCGGACTGTGAATGCAATAGAATCCGTTTTTTCGTCGAGATCGTCCGGGAGTTGCGCATGGATCCGCTGTCGGAAGTGCTGTCGCTGCTGGAAACGCGCGATTCGTTTTTCACCGGCCTGCGCGCCGGCGGTGCGTGGGCAGTCGCGATTCCGCCGCCCGACGGGGTCAAGTTCAACGCGGTGGTCGAAGGAAGCTGCTGGCTGACCGTCGACGGAGCGGGGCCGCCTGTCCGGCTACGCCCGGGGGACTGTTTCCTGCTCGCTTCGCCGCGCGCGTTTTCGCTGGCGAGCGATCCCGCGCTCGCCCCGGTGCCGGCCGCCGACGTCTATCGGAATGTCGAACGCGGTATCGCGCACTTTGGCGAGCCGGCGGATTGCTTTCTGATCGGTGGCCGCTTCGTGTACGAAGAAGGCATGCCGCTGCTGCTCGGCAGCCTGCCGCCCGTCGTCGTCGTGAACGGCGGCTCCGAACAGGCGGCGGTGCTGCGCTGGGCGCTGCAGCAACTCGCGCAGGAATTCGGTGCGTCGTCGCCAGGCGGGTCGCTGATGGTCCGGCATCTCGGACACATGATGCTGGTGCAGATCCTGCGGCGCTATGTGGACGACGGTGCGAACGGCGATGTCGGGTGGCTTGCGGGGTTCGCGGATTCGCGGGTGAGCGCGGCGCTGGCCGCCATTCACGCAGAGCCGGCGCGACGCTGGAGCGTCGACGCACTCGCGGCCTGCTGCCACGTGTCGCGCTCGACGTTCGCGCTGCACTTCAAGCGACGGCTGGGATTCGGGCCGCTCGAATACGTGCTGCGCTGGCGGATACAACTTGCGATGCGGGAGCTGCGACGTTCGAACGTCTCGATATCGGCGATCGCGCAGCGGCTCGGCTATGACTCGGACAGCGCGTTCGGACACGCATTCAAGCGCATCGTGGGTTGTTCGCCGCGCGCGTATCGGCATGGTCTGGCCGACGGGTCGGGCCGCTAGCGCCGGTCGCCTCTGCGTCTGTTGGCGCCCGCGAATGGCCTCGGCGGCACAGCCGAAGCGGCACTTCCGCCAACGGGATTCATTTACATCAACGACGTCAGGATAAGTTTTCTTATCACAACACCACGATTAGATAACCAAACTCGCATTTACGAGAACGCCCCGCATGCCGCGAGGCGCCCCGCTCAACGTCCGATCGGCAATCCGGTCGGCTCGATCCAGCCGAGCTTGTACGCGATCAGCAGCGACAGAAACAGCGTGACCGACAGCCCGACGCGGGCCGCGAGCGACCACGCCATCCGCTTGGATTTGCCGCGATCGTGATTCATGAAATACAGCGCGAAGATCAAGCTCGCGATGATCATCGCGAATGCCACAGAAACCAGCAGGGTTTTCATTGCTGTTGCCTTTGAAGATCCGAATCGGCCTGAATCAGTTCGGCCAGTTTATTCCGTTCGTCGGCGATGCCGCCGACGCCTGACGCGGGCCAGTCCAGCGCGACGCCGTTGCCCAGCGAATCGCGCACGAGCGCCTGGTAGCGCCGGTCGTTGAGCCGGCCGTGATCCATGGCTTCCGAGATCTCGCGCCGGAACGGCAGCGGGAAACTCGCGTAGGCGCGCGACAGCGCCGCATATTGTCTCGCATCGATCTCTTTCGACGATGGTATGACAGTCCAGAGCACCACGGCCACGATGGCCGTGAACGGGATCGCCGTGTAGCGAAGGATGAACTTGATCGGGGTCATGAAGCGGTGGGTCGAAGGAATCGCAAACGCGGGCCGCGCGGCAGCGAAGCCACAGGCCGGTCGTACCGGGCATATTGTACTGAAAGCCCCATCCGGCTAACAGAGTATGATAATGACATTATCATGTTCATCACATGATTCGACAGACCCGGTCTCCGGCGCAGGCAGCGTGCCCACCCTGCCGCCCGGCGCCGGCTTTCCCGTCCGTGCCCGCGATCCGCGGCGATTGAGCGAAACCCTTATGCCAGCGCAGTACTTTCGAAACCTGACCGGAAAACACCGCAGCGCGACCGCGAACCGTCAGCTCGGGTTTTCGCTGGCCTTCGTCGCCGGCGCGGCCAATGCCGGCGGCTTTCTCGCGGTCAAGCAGTACACGTCGCACATGAGCGGCATCGTGTCCGCGATCGCCGACCAGACGGCGCTCGGCGACGTCCGGCTGGCCCTGGCCGGCATCAGTTCGCTGGGGTCGTTCCTGTTCGGCGCCAGTTGCTCGGCGATCCTCGTCAACTGGGGGCGCCGCCGCGGGCTGCATAGCCAGTTCGTGCTGCCGCTGCTGGTCGAGGCCGCGTTGCTGCTCCTGTTCGGGCTGCTCGGCAGCCACCTCGCGCTGTGGGAAACCTTCTTCGTGCCCGTGACCGTGACGTTGCTGTGCTTCATCATGGGGCTGCAGAACGCGACGATCACGAAGCTCTCGGGCGCGGAGATCCGCACGACGCACATGACGGGCATCGTGACCGATCTCGGCATCGAGCTCGGGAAGCTGTTCTACTGGAACCGGTCGGCCATCGACGTCGACGCGCATGCGGTGATCGCCAACCGTTCGAAACTGAGGATTCACGCGATGATGCTCACGTCGTTCTTCGTCGGCGGGCTGGCCGGCGCGATCGGCTTCAAGCATGTCGGCTACGTATCGACGGTGCCGCTCGCCGCGGTGCTCGTGATGCTCGCGATCGTTCCCGTGATCGACGATCTGCTCGCGCTGCTCCGCGGCAGCCGCTGATCGGCCCCGAGGCCCTCGTTCCGGCGGCGGCACCGAAGTCGGATCGATTATAATTTGATTAACATACCGACCACGCTCGACCCGTCATGGAAACGAAAACCGCCCGCCTGACCGTCCTGATCGACCCCGCGAAGAAGGAAGCCTTCGAAATGCTCTGCGCGGAGCAGGATCTCACGCCGTCGCAAGTCGTGCGGCAACTGATCCGCGACTATCTCGACCGGCACGGCGTCACGTACAAGACCAAGAGCGCGCTCGGCAAGCGCGTGAAGTAAGCGCGGCCACACCGGCCGCGCCCGCGACGGCGGTCACACGCCGGTCATGCGCCGATTTCCCATCGCCCGCGCGCTTGCGCGCGCCGCGCCAGCCGCCGCGGATCGACGTTCTCCCCTGCCTTCATGCGCCTCGCCGTGGCCGCCAGCTTCAGCGTGCCGGCCTGCTCGCACGCGAGCGCGCGTTCGAGCAGGATCCGCAACGACGGCAGCCGGGTGTCGTGCTTCCATGCGAACGCGACGAAGTTGTTGTCGTCGCCGCACGGCACCAGCGTATACGACGCGCCGAACACCGTTCGCAGGTGCTCGAGATGCCGGGGCAGCGCCGGATCGTCGTCCATCAGGTTGATCGCCAGCACGCCGGTGTCGCCCAGGCGCGCGCGGCACGCGTCGAGGAAGGCCGGGCCGGTACACCGGCCCGGCGTGCCGTCGGCGACGAACGCGTCGTGCAGGATCACGTCCGTCCGGACGTCCGCCCGGTTCACATGATCCGCGCCGTCGGCGCATATCACCGAGAACCGTGCATCATCGGCGGGAATCCTGAATATGTCGCGCAGCGCGATCACGTCCGGATTGATCTCGACCGCGTCGATCGCCGTACCGGGCAGGTGCCGGTAGCAATATTTCGCGAGCGAACCGCCGCCGAGCCCGAGCATGCAGATGTGCGCAGGCTCGGGCTGCAGCAGCAGAAAGCCCATCATCACGCGCGTATAACCGAGCTCGAGCCGCACAGGATCGCGCAGCGACATGAAGCTCTGCGTCGCGAAATGATCGAAGTGCAGCGACAGCGCATGCCGTGTCTCCAGCACGAACGGCCGGCCGTCGTTCAGCGGCGTCGCCAGGAATTTGACGAACGCGTCGTAGGAAGCTGGATCGTCGATCATGGGCGGGCAATCGGGCGAAAACGGCCGGGCGCGACGTGCGCTCAGACCTTCTTCAGGTAGCAGGCCTTCAGCATGAAGCCGCCCAGGTCGGTCTTGCAATCGACTTCGTGATCGCCGCCGACGAGCCTGATACTCTTCACCTTGGTACCCATCTTCAGCGTGATCGACGAGCCCTTCACGCGCAAATCCTTGATCAGCACGACCGAATCGCCGTCCGACAGCACGTTGCCATTCGCATCCTTGACGACGTCACCCGCCGGTTCGTCGACCACTTCGGCACCCGCCGACCATTCATGGCCGCAGTCGGCGCAGACGGTCAGCGTGCCGTCCGGGTAAGTGTTTTCCATCGCGCATTGCGGGCAGGCGGGGGCGGCGTTCATTGCAGCTTCCATTCGGGAGGAGTTGGATCGGTCAGGAAAATGCCGGGCGGGCAGGTTGCACACCCGGCCGGTCATGCAACCGGGACACGCCTGCCAGGGACGCGCAGGTCGCCATCGGCGCACACGACATTATAATGCAATACACATATCCTGACCGATGCATTATAATCCTCGACTTCACGATATTCAGCGAACTTGAAGGCAGCTTTACTGAGGATGTCTGCAAGTTCGCACCGGATCGCGCGCCGCGCTCCCGCGGAAAACCGCGAAAGCCCGGCCCGACGGTGCACGCCGCACATCGATCCCGCCCCCGTCCGGAGGATTTCCAGCATCGTGGCAACCGTTGTGTACGTTCAGATCGGCTCGGCGTGGAACCGCAACCGCGGTGCCGCCGCCCGCGACGCAACCGCCGACGCAGCGCGCCGCTTCGAAAGCAACATCCTGCTGATCGCGAACGGGCTCAGCGGGAACGCGAAGGACAGCGCGGCCATCGCGTCGCTGCAGGTACACGGCGGCACGTCGGCCCAGGTGCTGGCCACCGGGCCCGATGAAGAAGCCGCGCTGCACGCGCTGCTGCCGCTGCTCCAGGCGCGCTGATGCTTGCGCCACCCGTCTCGCGGCATTGCGCCGCGCCCCCCGAATCTCCACTCCCCGAGGAAGCGATGAGCGATACCGACATGTCCAACACCCCCAACCTGTCCGCCTCCGCCATCTGGGCGCTGGAACGCCTCGCCGATGTCCGCTACGGACGCGATGCGCCGGCACTCGGCTGGTCGATCGCGCGGGAGCTCGTCAGCGCCGGCTTCGTCAGTCATCCGGTGCACGGCCGCTCCGGCGCGTCGATCACGGCCGAAGGGCGGACCTTCCTGAAAAGCCGGAAATAGGCCGCCGCCCGCGAGCGGCCTTGCCTTGCACGGGAGGAGCCCGATTGCCGGTTGCGGCCGCACGGGGTTCCACGGCGGGGATGCCCGCGGCCATGCGGATTCCCGTTGCATCGGGCAACAGCGGCTGCGCGACGCCGCCACCGCCGCGCAGGGGTTTTGATATGATTTCGGCGCCTTGACGGCCTGGTTGTTCTGTTCAACCCTGTTCCGGAAACCTCGATGCCGCCGGTCTCTTCCCCGCCCGTTCTCGACACGCCCCGCCTCGTCCTCGAAGGCCATCCGCTCGGCGACTTCGACGCGCTTGCGGCGATGTGGGCCGAGCCGGCGGTCGTCGCGCACATCTTCAACGGCCAGCCGTCCGCGCCGCGCGATTCGTGGATGCGCATGCTCGCGTATCGCGGGCTGTGGCCGCTGCTCGGCTACGGCTACTGGGCGATTCGCGAGAAGGCGTCAGGGCGCTATGTCGGCGATCTCGGCTTCGCGGATTTCCACCGGAACATCGAGCCGTCGGTGCGCGGCGTGCCGGAAGCCGGCTGGGCGCTCGCGAGCTGGGCGCACGGCAAGGGCTATGCGACCGAGGCGCTCGCGGCCGCGCTGGCGTGGCTCGACGGGCAGCAGCGCTTCGAGCGCAGCGTGTGCCTGATCGCGCCGACCAACGTCGCGTCGATCCGCGTGGCGGAGAAGGCCGGGTATGGCGAACCGGAACGCATCCGCTTCAACGACGCCGATTCGTTGCTGTTCTCGCGCAGGCGTCGATAGACGCGAATACCGCGTTAATCCGGCGGCCGCCTCACTCCGCTGCCGGTTCGTAGAAATGCCTGAAAAGACTGTCGTCCATCGGCCAGCAGTTTCCGCATTCATCGAGCAGGATCCAGTCGCCCGGCTTCACCGTGCGCCAGCCTTCCGGCGTCGCGATGGCCCAAACGCCGTGACGGCTCTTCACCCGGTCATGATCGCCGTCGGCGAACCACCGTGTTGCATCGACATAACTGGTGCGTTTTCTGAATCTCATGCCATTCCCAAAGGAAGCGAATATCCGCTTCGTGTTGCCGGACGGGAAACGGATCGGGTGCCCGCGCGGAAAGCGCGGCTCGAGGCGGCGGTGCCGCCTTCGGCGCGATGATCCCCGCGTGGATTTCGTGCGGCGCGACCCGGCTCCCCGCCCCGCGCACCTGCAACGAATCGCGATCCGTCCGGCGCGCGCGACAGGTGCCGAAATTGTAGGGACGGATACTCGGCGACATTGGTAATATTTTGTAATGATATGTCGAGTAACCTTGCCTGGCCTCGGTTTCGCCCATACAGACGACGGTGGAAACAACGGATTTTCCGCAAACGTTTTCGTCTGAAGGATGCCCGATCGCGCATCCTCGCCGGCCCCGCGCCGGCTATCGCGCCGACCGTTTCGGCCAAACGTGCGTCTGCACGCCGACAGCCATTCGCCGCTTCGCCAGGCAGCGGCGGTCCCCCCATCGATACGCTCACCGAACGAATCAGATTTCGTCACATTCCGTCGGAATGTCGCGCAGTACCATGCACGTCGCGTCGGCTACCCCGCGTTCGGACTGGGCCTGACCGCTCGCCACTTTCCCGTTTCCCCCCTCGTTCCGCGATGCCCATCCGAATCCTGCTCGTCGAAGACGACGTCCCCCTGTCCGCGCTGATCGCCGACTATCTGCGCCAGCATCATTACCAGGTGGACACGCTGTCCGACGGCACGGGCGCGGCGGCGACGATCATCGCGAGCCGCCCGGACCTGGTGCTGCTCGACATCAACCTGCCGGGCAAGGACGGCTTCGAGATCTGCCGCGCGGCGCGCACGCAATACGACGGCATCCTCATCATGATGACGGCCCGCGACGAACCGTTCGACGAGTTGCTCGGCCTGGAACTGGGCGCCGACGACTTTCTCCGCAAGCCGGTCGAGCCGCGCATCCTGCTCGCGCGGATCAAGGCGCAGTTGCGGCGGGCACGCCCGCAGCCGGCCGACCGCGGGCCGGAATCGCCGCAGCGGTTCACGTTCGGCAAGCTCTCGATCGACCGCACGGATCGCCGCGTCCACCTTCCCGACGGCAGCGTGCCGCGCCTGACGTCGACCGAATTCGACCTGCTGTGGGCCCTTGCGTGCCGCGCCGGCGAAGTAGTCAGCCGCGCCGACCTGACGTTGCTGCTGCGCGGCATCGCGTTCGATGGCCTCGATCGTTCGATCGACGGCCGCATCTCGAAGCTGCGCCGCAAACTGCGCGACGACGCGACCGAGCCTAAACGGATCAAGACCATTCGCTCCAAGGGTTATCAGTTCAGCAAGCACGCGTGGGAGTGATTCGCTGCGCGCGCAACCATGCGGCGTTGCACGGTGCTCGGGCCGCGACGTCCGGCATGCGCCCGCGGCTGCCGCACGTGTGCCGGATCAGCGTCCGGCCTGCCATCCGCCGCCCAAGGCTTTGTAAAGCGCGACGAGGTCGGTCGTCGTCTGCAGGGTTCCCTGCTCGGCGTCTTGCCGCCCCTGCGACCACTGCCGTTCGGCATCCAGTACGTCGAGGAACGGCGACAACCCCTTCCGGTAGCGATCGCGCGCAAGATCCAGCGCCCCCTGTTCGGCCTTCACCGCATCGTCGAGCGCCGCCGCACGCGCCTGGTCGGTGCGATACACGGCCAGTGCATTGTCGACGTCGCGCAGCGCGACGAGCACGGCCTGCCGGTAGGCCAGTGCGGCTTCGGCCTGGCGGGCCTGCGACAGCCTCAAGTTCGACACGAGCGCGCCGCCGGAAAAGATCGGCAGCGAAACGGCCGGCCCGAACGCATAGAACAGGTGCGACCAGTGCGCCAGCTCCCGCACGTGCGACGCGCGCAGGCCGACCTGCCCCGTCAGCGAAATGTCCGGATAGAACTGCGCGACCGCGACGCCGACGTCGGCGGTGGCCGCATGGAGGTCGGCCTCCGCCCGGCGGATATCGGGGCGCCGGCGCGCGAGCGTCGACGGCAGGCCGACAGGCACGGTCGGCGGCACGCCGGGCAGCGTGGCCGGCGCGGCCAGCCAATCGTCGAGCGCGCCCGGCGCGCCGCCGACCAGATACGCCAGGCCGTTGCGCAGCAGCACGATCTGCTGGTCGAATTGCGGCAGTTGCGCGCGGATCTGCGCGAGCCGCGCCTCGGCCGCCCGTACGTCGAGGTCGCTCGCGAGCCCGTGCGCGGCTTGCTCGCGCGTCAGGTCAAGCAGTTCGCGCTGCGCGCGCTGCAGGTCCTCGGCCAGTGCGCGTTGCGCCTGCGCGCCACGCAGTTGCAGATAGGTCTGCGCGACTTCGGCTTCGAGCGACAGCAGCGCGTCGTCGCGGCTCGCGACCGCCGCACTCGCCTGTGCGCCGGCCGCCTCGACCGAGCGGCGCACGCGCCCGAACAGGTCGAGCTCCCACGATGCATCGAACCCGGCCTGCCACAGGTTGACCGGCGCCTCGAGGGCATCGAGCACGCCGCGCGCGCCTTGCCGCACGCTCGCGCCGGTCCCGGGCCCGAACCGGTCGAGCGGCGAGCCCGGTGCGCCGAGCCGGTCGACTCGCTGGTCGATGCCCTGCTCCTCGACGATGCCTCGCAGGCCGAGTTGTTCGCGCTGGTAGCTTGCGTTCGCGCGCACGTCGGGCAGGCCTTGCGCGGCAGCCGCCCGAACCTGCGCGCGAGCCTGCTCGATGCGCAGCACGGCGGCCTGCACGTCGAGGTTGTCGCGCGCCGCACGCTCGACGAGCCGGTCGAGCACCGGATCGCCGAACGCATGCCACCAGCGGGGATCGGGATCCGCATCAGTTACCGGCGCGGAGCGCGCCGCGACGTCCGACGCGGGCGCCGCCTGCATCGCATGCCAGGCAGGCGGAACCTCCGCGTGCGGCGGCTGGTAGTCGGGCCCGACGGTGCACCCCGATATCGTTGCGCATGCAAGGAATAGCATGGCGGCATCGCCCGCGACGGAACGAATCCGGCGGCGGCGGCTGTCGCGGCACGCACTCATCTCAATGCCCTCCCGCGCCGCGCGCGGCCTTCGCCGGCGAAAACAGGAACGTCAGCGGAATGCTGAACGCGCAGAACACCGCGAGGATCGCGAACACGTCGATATACGCGAGGATCGTCGCCTGCGCGACGAACGTCTCGTACAGCCGCCCGGTGGCCGTCTGCAGCGCGGCCGCCGGCCGCGCGCCCGTCAGCGCGCCGATCGCTTGCGCGTTCTGCTGCAGCGCGTCCTGGAAGTTCTGCGACAGCGGCGACATGTGCGTGGACAGATGCGCCATCCGCGCCTGCGTGCGCTCGCGGATCAACGCGGTCGACACCGAGATGCCGATCGAGCCCGCGACGTTGCGGAACATCGTGAACAGCGCGGACGCGTCGTCATTGAGCCGCTGCGGCACGGTCAGGTAGGCGAGCGTCGTGATCGGCACGAACATGAAACCGATCGCGAGCGACTGCGCGCAGCGGATCAGCACGAGATGCAGGTAGTCGATATCGGGCACCAGCATGCGCGAATAGACGAGCGCGCCGGACAGCAGCACGAAGCCGAAGCCGACGAGATAGCGCGTCTGCACGTGCGGCATCAGCCGGCTCACGACCGGGATTTCGAGCGTGATCAGCAACGCGCCGGGCGACAGCACGAGCCCGGCGAGCGTCGCCGTATAGCCGAGGTGCTGTTGCGCGAGCTGCGGCACGATCACCGCGCTGCCGTACAGCACGGCCGCGAACGTCGCGATCGTCACGCAGCCGAGGGCGAAGTTGCGATCGCGCAGGCACGACAGGTCGACCACCGGCTTTTTCGTGCGCAGCAGCCACAGCGTCGCGCCGACGAGCCCGAGCGCCGACAGCACCGCGAACACCCGGATGAAGGGGGAGCCGAACCAGTCCTCGTCCTCGCCGCGATCGAGCATCACCTGCAGGCAGCCGAGGCCGATCGCGATCAGCCCGATGCCGATGTAGTCGACGGAGATCCCGCGTTCGGCGCCGCGCCGCCACGGCGGATCCTCGACGAGCTGCATCACCGCGAGCACGGTCAGCGCGCCGATCGGCACGTTCAGCAGGAACACCCAGCGCCACGAGAAATGGTCGGTGATCCAGCCGCCGAGCGTCGGCCCCAGCACCGGCGCGACGACGATCGCGATCGCCGAGATCGAGAACGCGCGATTGCGCTGCGCGGGCGGAAACGTGTCGAGGATGATCGACTGCTGGTTCGGCTGCAGCCCGCCGCCGAACAGCCCCTGCAGCACGCGGAACACGATCAGTTCGCCGAGATTGGTCGCGACGCCGCAGAGGAACGAACACACGGTAAACGCGGCGATGCACAGCAGGAAGTAGCGCTTGCGGCCCATCAGGCGCCCGAGGAAACCCGAGATCGGCAGCACGATGCCGTTCGCGACGAGGTACGACGTGAGCGTCCAGGTCGCCTCGTCGTAACTCGCGGACATCGTGCCGGCAATGTGCGGCAGCGCGACGTTGACGATCGTCGTGTCGAGCACCTCCATGAACGCGGCGAGCGTGACGACGATCGCGACGAGCCACGGGTTCGCGGCCGGCCGCCATGCGTCGCCGGACGAAGCCGGCCGGTCGGGCGGCCGGTTCACCGGCACGCTCCGGGAAACGGCAACGACAGGCGGATGGCAGGCATGAGTCGATCGCTCCGGTCGAACCCGGCCGCGGCGCGGCGGCCAGTCATTTCAGGTGCACGGTCGGTTCGACCGACAGGCCGAGACCGAGCGGCGGACGGGTCGGCAGCGGGCCGTCGAGCACGATCTTCACCGGCACGCGCTGCACGATCTTCACGAAATTGCCGGTGGCGTTCTCGGCGGGGAACGCGGAAAAGCGCGAACCGCTGCCGAGCTGGATGCTGTCGATGCGGCCGTGCAGGGCGAGATCGGGATACGCGTCGACCGACACGTCGACGCGGTCGCCGATGCGCATCCGTTCGAGCTGCGACTCCTTGAAGTTCGCGGTGATCCAGATCCGCGGCGTCACGATCGAGAAGATCGACGTGCCCGGCTGCAGGAACGAGCCAAGCTGCACGTTGCGGCGTGTGACCCAGCCGTCGGACGGTGCACGCATCTCGCAGTACGACAGGTTCAGGTTGGCCGTGTCGAGCTGCGCGCGCGCCTGCAGCACCTGCTGCCGGCGTTCCTCGACGGCCGTCTCGGCCTGCCGGATCTGCTGTGGCACGAGGCTCGCGGTGCGCGCCTGGGCCTGGGCCATCGCGACGTTCGCGTCGGCGCTGGCGCGCTGCGCGTCGGCCGCGTCGATCGCCTGCTGCGACGTCGCGCGCGCATCGACCGCGCGCTGCCGCTCCTGCGCGGCGAGTGCCTGGCGGTAAGCCGCTTCCGCCGATTCGATCTGCGCGCGTGCCTGCCGGTACTGGGCCGGGTACTGCACGCGCGCGATGTCGAGCTGCACGCGCGACGCGTCGAGCTGGGCCTGGGCGAGACCGAGCTGCGCCTGCGCGGCATCGACCTGGGCGCGGTAGTCGCGCGGATCGATCTCGACGAGCACGTCGCCGCGCCGCACGAACGTGTTGTCGTCGACGGCCAGCCGCGTCACGTAGCCGGACACGTGCGGCGCGACCGCCACCGCGTTGCCGTCGGTGTACGCGTCGTCGGTGCTTTCCTGGTTGCGCGTCGCGAACCACCACACGAGCGCCGCGACGAGCAGCACGCACAGCACCACGCCGAGGATGATCAACGGTTTCTTGCCGGACCGCCGGCGTTCGCCTTCGCCGTTGTTGCCGTCGCCGTCGCCGCCGGTGCGGCCGCCGCGGTCGTCGTGCGGATGGCCATCGCCGCCACCGCCGCCCGGCGCGTCGGTCGGCTGATCGGCGCGGTGGCCCGGTGCAGGGCCGTCACGCCGGCCGCTGTCCGGCGAATTGCCGCCGTCGCCCGCGCGCGCGACGGCGGGCGGCATGGATTCGGCCGCCGTGAAGCGCGCCCGGCCCGACGTCGGCAACACGGAAGCGGCGCGTGTCGGAACGATCGCCGTGCGCCGGCTCGGACCACGCCGCAATACGACGCGCCTTCGCTCGCGAACGGACCACGGACACAGGATGGCATCGGACATCGAACAGGACTCCGGGCGGCGGCCGCATGCGCCATTGCACACGTCCGCCTCAAACCCGCCCTCCAGCAAACCGCGGGCCCGGCCCGGCTGCGATGGCGATCCCAATCGGCCATGCACTTGTCCTCTGTTCATCCGGTCCGCTGGGGCGCACCATGACATCGCCGATTTGGCTCTCCCCCGGCTCTCTCGACGAAGGTCGCGGCAGAAATGACAAGCCGTTGAAAAATCGCGGAGCGCGGCGGCGGCATGGGAACAGGGATACAGGAGTACGCGTCGCGGGGGATCGTCTCGAAGCTTTCAATCGCCCGTCTGTCCCGCACGATTCGAGGACGACGTTCGACCGGACACCGTCACGCGTCTTTCGTCGTCTCGTCGAACCCGGCAACCGGCGTCTGCGGCTCGCGCGCGAGCCCTTGCGCAAACACCTTCAATCCTTCGATCAACGGCGTCAGCGCATCCCACAGCGCTTCGTCGTGCAGCAGCCGGTAGACGCCGCGCACGCCGGGCGCGACATGCGGATGCTGCGCCGGCTGCCACGCGCCGACGTGATGCAGCGCGTCGGCGGCCGCGAACGCGGCGCGTCCGAATTGATCAGTCGGAATGCGCGACAGCGCCGTCAGAAGCACTGCGAGATTCTGCATGCCGCTCCGCATGCCGGGCTTGTCGAGCGCGTCGACGAACGTGTCGGCCAGCCGCGCGTTCGCGCTGACGACCTCGTTCGCGAAGTGCAAGTAGCCGTGACGGTGCAGGCTGCCGAGCAGATGTTCGAGGGCGTCGCGCGCCGTGGGCTCCGCAGGCGGAGGCGTCGTGTCGGGAGGCTGGCGTTCGGTCATGGGCTTGCTCCGGATGAGGCGTCGGGCTGTCGCGGCGGGCAGCCGCGGTGGCATCAGCGCGAGTGGCCGTCGAGCGGCGCCTTGTACTCGCTGCGCGCGCCCATCGCGTCTTCGACGCCTTGCACGCCATGCAGCGCGGTCACGCCGTCGACGATCGCCTGTCGTTCGGATTCGTCGATCTGGCCGGTCAGGCGCACCTGTCCGCGCTCGACGCTCACGTCGACGTCGCGCGGGTGGCCGACGAGACGGCCGAGTGCCGAGCGTACGCGCTCGGCCACCTGCACGTCGCTCGCTTCGCCCGCAAGCCAGTCTGCCCGCAGGCCGGCGATCGTGCCGCGCGCATGCGCGGCCGCCCGCTTCGCCTGCGTGGCCGCATAGTCCGCCACGTCGTGACGGCCCGCAGCCGCCTTGTCGCGAAGATACGCGCGCCGCCGCCGGCCGGACGACGGATCGAGGAAGTACATCGCGGCCGCGCCGCAGGCAACGGCCACCGCAAGATTCAACACGGGATTCGAAGGCGTTCTGGAGTTCATGGAGGCACCGTGGGCAATACCCGGAACGACCGGGCTTCGTGAGGACGTCGAGCACATGCCGTTCCCCGCGCGCGTGCCGCGCATCCGCCGTCGCCACGCGATACGGCGACAGAAACGACAAGCGTTTGAAAAATCATCGGCGCGCACGCCGCCCGGTCACGATTCGGGCGGCGTGTCGGCCGTCGCCGGGCGGTTCGTGCCCGCTTCGTCTTCCCGATCCGCGGCCTGCTGCGCTATGTCGAGGTAGGTCTGCGCCATCGCGCGCAGTTCTGCTTCCGATGCGTCCTCGATCCCGATCAGCCGGTCGCTCGCCGCATGCGTGACGGCCAGGAGCTCGTCGAGCTTCAGGTGCAGCGCGACGCTGTCGCGGTTCTGGTTGCGCTGCAGCAGGAACACCATCAGGAAGGTGATGATCGTCGTGCCGGTATTGATCACGAGTTGCCACGCATCCGAATAGTGAAACACGGGCCCCGTGACGAGCCACAGCACCGTGATCGCCACCGCGCTGCCGAACGCGACCGGCGAACCGGCCCAGGTGGTCACGTGCGACGCGAAGCGTTCGAACGCGTGCGTGACGGGATGCCCGGCCTGCCCGGCGGATTTGCCGGCCTTGCCCGCGTCGCAACGCTCGGGCTGTGAGTCTTGGGATTCGCGCATGATGTCTCCGGCTATCGGATGTTGATCTGGTTGCGCACGCGGATTCCCGTGCCGCGTCCGGCCACGTCGGTCGCGCACGAAGCCGCCCGGGGTTCGGTCCCGTATCTGCGCATGACCGACGAGCATCACGCGTGCCCGCATCGCCGCTGAAGCCTTGCGGTCTTTACGGCTCACGGCGCGTTGCCATGCTCCTTCTGCCAGCGCTCCATCAGCGCGATCTCGTCGCGCTGCGCGGCGACGATCCGGCTGGCGAGCTGCCGCAGCGTCGGGTCCTTACCGTATTTCAGCTCGACCTGCGCCATATCGATCGCCCCCTGGTGATGCGGCGCCATGTGCGCGACGAAATCGCGATCGGCGTCGCCCGTGTACCGCGCGGCGTCCATCGCGTCCATCATCCTGCGGTCGGCGCGCTTGAAAGCCTGCGTGGACGAGTCGGGCACGCTGGCCGGCTCGGCGGGGCGCAACTGTGCCGCAGCGGGCAGCGCCGACGCGCAGGCCGCGAGCATCAAGCAGGCGGCGCAACGGCGCGCGGATAAACGGTTGAATGCAGTCATGTGGCGCATCCTCGATAAAGGTTGACGGATCGTACGCGCCCACCGCATGCAACCGCTGTGCCCGGCGCGGCACATGCCTTGCGCGACAGCCGGCATCGGCTCATCGCGAATCAAGGAGAAACGGCATGGCGACAGTGGCGGATTTCATCGTCGAGCGGCTGTACGACTGGGGCGTGCGTCGCCTCTACGGCTACCCGGGCGACGGCATCAACGGTTTTTTCGGTGCGCTTAACCGCGCAGACGGCAAGATCGAATTCATCCAGGCGCGCCACGAGGAGATGGCCGCCTTCATGGCCTCCGCGCACGCAAAATTTACAGGCGAGCTCGGCGTGTGCGTCGCGACGTCCGGCCCGGGCGCGTCGCACCTCGTGACGGGCCTGTACGACGCGCGGCTCGACCACATGCCGGTGCTCGCGATCGTCGGCCAGCAGGCACGGGCGGCACTCGGCGGCCACTACCAGCAGGAAGTCGATCTTCCGGCGCTGTTCAAGGACGTTGCCGGCGGATTCGTCCAGATGGCGACGGTGCCCGGCCAGGTGCGTCACCTGGTCGACCGCGCGATACGCACCGCGCTCGGCGCACGCACGGTCACCGCGCTCGTGCTGCCGAACGACCTGCAGGAACTCGACTACGCGCCGCCGAAACGCGCGCACGGTACCGTGCACTCGGGCATCGGTTACACCGCGCCGAAAGTCGTGCCGTACGCCCACGACCTGCAGCGCGCGGCCGACGTACTGAACGCCGGCAAGAAGGTCGCGCTGCTGGTCGGCGCGGGCGCGCTGAAGGCGACCGACGAGGTGATCGCGGTGGCCGACCGGCTCGGCGCGGGCGCCGCCAAGGCGCTGCTCGGCAAGACTGCGCTGCCGGACGACCTGCCGTGGGTCACCGGCTCGATCGGCCTGCTCGGCACCAGGCCGAGCTACGAGCTGATGACCGAATGCGACACGCTGCTGGTCGTCGGTTCAGGTTTTCCGTATTCGGAATTCCTGCCGAAGGAGGGCCAGGCGCGCGGCGTACAGATCGACCTGAAGGCCGACATGCTGAGCCTGCGCTACCCGATGGAGGTCAACCTCGTCGGCGACAGCGCCGAAACGCTGCGCGCGCTGCTGCCGCTGCTGAAGGCGCGTGACGACACCGGCTGGCGCGAGCGGATCGCGACATGGAACGACGCCTGGCACGAGACGCTCGCGGCGCGGGCGGCCGCCAAGGCCACGCCGGGGCGCGGCGTGAACCCGCAGCGCGCATTTACCGAGCTGTCGCCGCGGCTGCCCGACGACGTGATCCTGACGAGCGATTCGGGCTCCTGCGCAAACTGGTATGCGCGCGACCTGATGATCCGGCGCGGGATGATGGGCTCGCTGTCCGGCGGGCTTGCGTCGATGGGCGCCGCGGTGCCCTACGCGATCGCCGCGAAGTTCGCGCATCCGGCGCGTCCGGTCATTGCGATGGTCGGCGACGGCGCGATGCAGATGAACAACATGGCCGAACTGATCACGGTCGCGAAATACTGGCGGCAATGGCCCGATCCGCGCTGGATCTGCATGGTGCTGAACAACGAGGACCTGAACCAGGTCACGTGGGAGCAACGCGTGATGGAAGGCGACCCGAAGTTCGACGCGTCGCAGCAGATTCCGAACGTGCCGTACTACCGCTTCGCAACGCTGCTCGGCCTGAAAGGCATCTACGTCGACGATCCCGAACAGCTCGGCGCCGCCTGGGACGAAGCACTGGCGGCCGACCGGCCGGTCGTGCTCGAAGTCAAGAGCGATCCCGAGGTGCCGCCGCTGCCGCCGCACGTGACGCTCCAGCAGGCGAAGCACTTCGCCGAAACGCTGGTGAAGGGCGATAGCCGCGAAACCAGCGTGATCGTCGAAACCGCGCGGCAAGTGCTGTCGGCCGTACTGCCGGGCAACGGCGAGCACGGCGGCAAGGGCGGCACGTAACGCCGGCGGACGCAGGCGCCGAATTACAAGCCGGCTGTAACGCATCGGACGTTGCGCATGCAACCCGGCGGCGGCACCCCCGTGTCGATCGCACGCACGGAAATTGCTCGATCGGGGGTTGCCGCCATCCCGCCGCCGCAAGGAGTTGCGTTGCCCGTCCCGCCGCCCATGAAAGCGCGCCGTCTCGCGCGCGTCGCCGGATTCGCCTGCGCGGTCGCGCCGGCCGCCACCTGCGCAGCCGCCGGGCCGCTGCCGCTCGCGTACGTCGTGCACGCGGCCGGGCCGGCCGCGCAGCCGGTGTTCGTGCTCGGCTGGGCGCTGCTCGCGCTCTGTACGTTCGTGTGCATCGCGATCGCGGTGCTGCTGCTCGTGGCGCTGTTTCGCCGCCGCGCCCCCGCGGGCCGCCCGGGCAGCGGCGTGACGTTCGTCGCGCTCGGCAGCGGCATCTCGATCGTGCTGCTGTTCGGCGCGCTCGTGTACATGCTGCGCGTGCTTGGCGCGGTGGCATCTCCGCCGCATCCGCCAGCGCTGACGCTCGTCGTCACCGCGCACGACTGGTGGTGGGCCGCGCGCTATCCGGCCGACGCGAACGGCAGCGCATTCGTCACCGCGAACGAGCTGCACATCCCGGTGGGCGAGCCCGTCGCGATCGAACTGAACAGCGCCGACGTGATCCACGCGTTCTGGGTACCGCAACTCGCGGGCAAGACGCAGACGATCCCCGGCCAGACCAATCGCCAATGGCTCCAGGCCGACCGGCCGGGCGTCTATCGCGGACAGTGCTCGCAATACTGCGGCGCGCAGCACGCGCACATGGCACTGGAAGTGGTGGCCGAGCCGCCCGCCGCGTTTCGCGCATGGCTCGCCGCGCAGCGCCGCCCTGCTCCCGTGCCAGGCACCGACGCCGAGCGGCGCGGCCGGCGCGTATTCGCCGCGCGCTGCGCGGGTTGCCACGCGGTAAACGGCACCGACGCCGTCGGCGACGCGGGCCCCGATCTCACGCACGTCGGCTCACGCCGGCTGCTCGCGGCCGGCACGCTCGACAACGCCCCCGACAACCTGCGCCGCTGGATCGCGCAGGCGCAGCAGATCAAGCCGCAATCGCTGATGCCGTCGATCGCGCTCGCGCCGCGCGACGCGGACGATCTCGCCGCGTATCTCGCCACGCTGCACTGAACGGAGAATGCCGATGGCCATTGCCCGCGACACGCCGCCCCCGCTCAGCCGCGTGCCCGACCTCGGCGACGCGCCGCCCGGCTCCGCGCACGAGCGTGCGCTGGCCGCGCTGTGGGAATCGGCGCCCGGCTGGCGCGGCTGGCTCGGGACGGTCGATCACAAGCGCATCGGCCTGCGCTACATCGTCACCGCGTTCGCGTTCCTGCTGCTCGGCGGCGTCGAGGCGCTCGTGATGCGCATCCAGCTCGCGCGGCCGAACGCGACGCTGCTCACGCCCGCGCAATACGACTCGCTGTTCACGATGCACGGCGTCACGATGATCTTCCTGTATGCGCTGCCCGTGCTGTCCGGCTTCGCGAACTACCTCTGGCCGTTGATGCTCGGCTCGCGCGACATGGCGTTCCCGCGGCTGAACGCCTTCTTGTACTGGGTATTCCTGTTCGCCGGGCTGTTCCTGTATGCGAGCTTCCCGCTCGGCGCGGTGCCGGACGGCGGCTGGTTCAACTACGTGCCGCTCACGTCGCTCGATTACAGTGCCGGTGCGAACATCGACATCTACGCGCTCGGCATGATCCTGCTTGGCATCTCGACGACCGGCGGCGCCGCGAACTTCGTCGTCACGCTGCTGCGGATGCGCGCGCACGGCATGTCGATCGACCGGCTGCCGATCATCGTGTGGGGCACGCTGACGGCGTCGGTCGCGAACCTCGTCGCGGTGCCGTCGGTGAGCCTTGCGTTCCTGCTGCTGTGGCTCGACCGCAATGCCGGCACGCATTTCTTCGACGTCGCGAACGGCGGGCGGCCGCTCCTGTGGCAGCACCTGTTCTGGATGTTCGCGCATCCGTGGGTGTACGTCGTCGTGCTGCCCGCGATGGGAATCGTGTCGGATGCGCTGCCGACCTTCTGCCGGCGGCCGCTCGTCGCGTACGAGGCCGTCGCCGTATCGACAGTGGCGACGATGCTGATCGGCTTCGAAGTGTGGGTCCACCACATGTTCGCGACGGGCATCGCGCCGCTCGCGCTCGCGTTCTTCGGCGCGGCCAGCATGCTGATCTCGATCCCCAGCGCGGTCGCGGTGTTCGCGTGGATCGCGACGATCTGGACCGGCCGCCCGGTGTTCCGCACGCCGTTCCTGTATTTCGCGGGCTTCGTGCTGATGTTCGTGATCGGCGGCGTGTCGGGCGTGATGACGGCGGCCGTGCCGCTCGACTGGCAGCTCACCGACACGTACTTCGTCGTCGCGCACCTGCATTACGTGCTGCTCGGCATCAACGTGTTCCCGGTGCTCGGCGGCGTCGCGTACTGGTTCCCGAAATTCACCGGACGCATGATGAACGAGCGGTTCGGCCGCTGGACCTTCTGGGTCGTGCTGATCGGCTTCAATCTCGGCTTCTTCCCGATGCACGTCTCCGGGCTGCTCGGGATGCCGCGCCGCATCTATACCTATCCGTCCGGAATGGGCTGGGATACGTCGAACCTGCTGACGACGATAGGCTCGTTCGTGTTCGGGATCGGCATCGTGATGTTCATCGTCAACGCGCTGGTGAGCGCGCGGCGCGGCGCGCGCGCCGGCGAGAATCCCTGGGGCGCGGCCGGCCTCGAATGGTCGGTCACGTCGCCGACGCCCGTGTACAACTTCGCGACGCTGCCGCTCGTCGCATCGCGGCACCCGCTGTGGGAGACGCGCGACGATGCGCGTCGCACCAGCGTGCGCATCGGCTACCGGCTCGCGGACGGGCGCGAGGCGCTCGCGGTCACGCCGCTTTCCGCAACGCCGAACGCGATCCTGAAGATGCCCGACGACACCTGCATTCCATTCGGGCTCGCGCTGCTCGCGACCGCCGTGTTCGCGGCGATGCTCGTGCGCTCGCCCGCGCTCGTCGGTGCGGCCGTGGCCGGCTGCGCGATCGCGACCGCCGCGTGGCTGTGGCCGCGCCGCACGCTCGGGCAGCGCGCCGGCCTGGCGGCCCACCCCGACACGCAGGCGCCCGCCGCCGCTGGCCTTCATCCGGACGAACCGCCGTCGGCGACGCTCCCCCACGGTGCGCCGTCCCCCTGCGTCGAGCCGCTGCCGGTCGGCAGTTGCGGCGCGCGCGCGGGCGGCTGGTGGGGCGTGCTGACGCTGATCGTGACCGAGGCCGGACTGTTCGGCTACCTGCTGTTCTGTTATTTCTATCTGCAGTCGCAGACCTCGGCCCCGTGGCCGCCCGAAGGGATGCCGAAGATCGGGCTCGCGGCCGTCAACACGGTCGTGCTGCTGTCGAGCAGCGGGTTCGTATGGCTCGCCGAGCGCGCGGTACGGGCCGGCCGGCAGCGGCGCGCGGTCGCGATGCTCGCCGTCGCGCTGGTGCTCGGCACAGCGTTCGCGCTGGTCCAGCTGCACGAATGGCGCGACCATCCGTACGGCCCGACCGCGCATCTGTACGGCAGCCTGTATTTCACGATCACCGGATTCCACCTCGCGCACGTCGTCGCGGGTCTCGCCATCCTCGCGCTGCTCGCCGGCTGGACGGCCGCCGGCTTCTTCGACCGCGAGCGGCGCGTCGCGCTGACGGTCGGCGCACTCTACTGGCACTTCGTCGACCTCGTGTGGCTGTTCATCTTCACCGCGCTGTACGTCTCGCCGTTCTGGCTCAGGAGCACGGAATGAACGGCGCGCGACGCGCGTGGACGCCGCTGCTCGCAATCGCGGCCGGGCTCGTCGGTGCGCCGGCGCTGTGGTTCGCGCAGATGCTCGTGTCCGAAACGCTCGCGTCCACCGCGTGCTATCCGCTCGGCATCGCGCAGGCGGTGCCGCGCTGGGCACACGTCGGCGTGTGGCTCGCGCTGATCGCCGCGTGTGCGTTCGCACTGGCCGCGGCCTGCGCGACGTGGCTCGCACGTGCATGGCGGCACCGCCACGACGCCGATGCGCCCGCCGCGACGCACGACGACAGCATGCGTTTTCTCGCGCGCTGCGGGATGCTCGCCGCGCTCGGCTTCGTGATCGGTCTCGTGTTTACGGGGATCGTCACCGCTTTCGTGGGGCCGTGCAGCCCATGGCACTGATCCCGTTCGTGTCGCTCCTGTCGCGCGCGGCGGCCCGGGTGCCGGGACGCCGCGCGGGTATCGCGCTCGCCGTATGCGCCGTGCTCTGCGCGTGCGACCTCCAGCAGGACGACAATGCGGCCGCCGCCGGCGATACGGCCGACGCGGCGTCCGCCGCGGAAGCGCCCGAGCCCGCGTCGGGCTGGCGTTTCGTGCAGATTCGCGCATCGGCAGCCGATGCCGGGGCATCGATGTCCGCGCGCGTGCAACACGACCCGCGGCGGTCGCG
>NZ_JAAGPK010000069.1:0-267 GCF_017104685.1 Burkholderia sp. Tr-20355
GGGCAGTGTAGAGCGCGGTGGTCGCCGGAGCATTAAAAAAAAAAAAAAAAAAAAAAAAAACTGATCTCTGCATCTAGCACATATTGCAACCTACACATGGCTGTGTCGAGCTACCTCGTCTCAATACATTAACGTATATTCACAGATCTACTGCTTACTCTGCATCTCCTGTACATCTCACTTTCACACACTGTTCTGCATCGCTGTCTGTACACGCATCATTTGCCCTGTCTCTGTCCCAATGACACTCTTCTATGCGCTCGGCCT
>NZ_JAAGPK010000070.1:0-41062 GCF_017104685.1 Burkholderia sp. Tr-20355
CGGAGCCGGCACGGCACGCGGCACGGACGGCTGGCCGCCCGGCGCACCGCCGGCGGCAACAGCCGGCTCGAACGCGAGCATCCGCAGCAGCGTCATCGTGAAACCGGCATATTCGTCCGGCGCGAGACCGAGCTCCGCGCGACCGACCGTCGCGATCTGATAGAACAACTGAACCTGCTCGGGGCTCAACGCCTCCGCGAAGCGGCGCAGGTCGGCCGCTTCCGGCCATTCGTCGAGTACCGATCCCGGCGCAAACTGCGCCCACGCGATCCGGTGCAGCAGGCTCGCGAGATCCTGCAGCGCGGTCGAGAACGACAGGCTGCGCAGCGACATTTCGTCGGCGATCGTCAGGATTTCGGGGCCGCTGCCGGCCGCGAGCGCGTCGAGCAGGCGCACCATGTAAGTCTGGTCGAGCGCGCCGAGCATGCCCGACACGGCCGACTCGGTCACTTCGTTCGCCGAATAGGCGATCGCCTGGTCGGTGAGCGACAGCGCATCGCGCATGCTGCCCTGCGCCGCACGCGCGAGCAGGCGCAGCGCCTGCGGCTCGAACGTGATGCGCTCTTCGCCGAGGATCCGCTCGAGATGCGACACGATGTGCCCGGCCGGCATCTGCTTGAGGTTGAACTGCAGGCAGCGCGACAGCACGGTGACGGGAATCTTCTGCGGATCGGTCGTCGCGAGGATGAACTTGACGTGCGGCGGCGGCTCTTCGAGCGTCTTCAGCATCGCGTTGAACGCGTGGTTCGTCAGCATGTGCACTTCGTCGATCATGTAGACCTTGAAGCGCGCATCGACGGGCGCGTACACCGCGCGCTCGAGCAGCGCGGCCATCTCGTCGACGCCGCGGTTGCTCGCGGCATCCATTTCGACGTAGTCGACGAAACGGCCCTCGTCGATCTCGCGACAGGCGCGGCACACGCCGCACGGCTGCGACGTGACGCCGGTTTCACAGTTGAGCGCCTTGGCGAAGATCCGCGACAGCGTCGTCTTGCCGACACCGCGGGTTCCGGTAAACAGATAGGCGTGATGGAGACGCCCGCCGTCGAGCGCGTGCGTGAGCGCCCTGACGACGTGCTCCTGGCCGACGAGCGAAGCGAAATCCTTCGGACGCCACTTGCGTGCGAGAACTTGATAGGTCATCGGGAAATTGTATCAGTAACGCTGCGTCGCGCCGACACGCGAAACGGTGCGGAGAACGGGCAAGGTACGGGTCGAACGGAGTGTGACGCGGAAATAAAAAACGCCCGGCGAACGGGGCGAGAAGGAAGGTGACGAGCCCAACCCTCGGCACTGGCGGAAAACGATTGTGGCTGCTTCGTTCCCGACCTGACCAGGTTCACCGCCCCACCATGCGAGGAGGCCCGTCACGGCATATTCTATCACCGCTCCCGGACAAATGCGACCGTTTGTTCGCCTCAATGCAAATATCGCCGGGCAAACCGGCGCGCCATCCGTTGGCACGACGCACATGCGCACCCGCCCCTTGTAATCCGCCGGCCAGCCTCCACCTGCGTGGCACAACGGTCGAACGCCGCGTCGTACCCCTACTCGCGTAGCGGCTACTATCGCCGCCCGCAGCAGATAGCAATTTAGGCTAATATGACGCCCGAACGACCCGCGAGCCGCGGCATGCAGCGCCCACGCCTCTCCTTTCCGGGGAGCGGAGTGACCTGCCGCAGCGGCCGGCAGCCTACGGCGGCCGGTACGCCGCAACGCGCAAGCAGGCAGTCCCCGAACCGTAAGAGGTATTGACCCAATGAGCGAACAGATCAAACACATCAGCGACGCATCGTTCGAACAGGACGTCGTCAAGTCCGACAAGCCCGTGCTCGTCGATTTCTGGGCCGAATGGTGCGGCCCGTGCAAGATGATCGCCCCGATCCTCGACGAAGTCGCGAAGGACTACGGCGACAAGCTGCAGATCGCGAAAATCAACGTCGACGACAACCAGGCGACGCCCGCGAAGTTCGGCGTGCGCGGCATCCCGACGCTGATCCTGTTCAAGAACGGCGCGGCCGCCGCGCAGAAGGTCGGCGCGCTGTCGAAGTCGCAGCTCACCGCATTCCTGGACAGCCACCTGTAATACGGGCAGGCTCACGGACGTGTTGTCAGCCGGCAACACGTCCGTCGCCAAGCCGCCGATCGCTCGCTCAAGCGCGAATCGGCCTATGCTAGAATTAAAAAACGTCGACAAGACGCATTTAAGTCTCTGAGCGCTTCCGCTCGCCCTCCTCCCTTATTTCTTTCGTCGCTTCTCCTCCCTGGCGGGTTCTCCGTATGCATTTATCCGAGCTCAAGTCTCTGCACGTCTCCGAACTGATCGAAATGGCCAATGGCCTGGAGATCGAAAACGCGAACCGCCTGCGCAAGCAGGAGTTGATGTTTGCCATTCTTAAAAAGCGCGCCAAGACGGGAGAGACGATCTTCGGCGACGGTACGCTCGAAGTGCTGCCGGACGGCTTCGGTTTCCTGCGCTCGCCGGAAATGTCGTATCTCGCCAGCACCGACGACATCTACATCAGCCCGTCGCAGATCCGCCGCTTCAACCTGCACACCGGCGACACCATCGAAGGTGAAGTCCGCACGCCGAAGGACGGCGAGCGCTACTTCGCGCTGGTGAAGGTCGACAAAGTCAACGGGCAGCCGCCCGAGGCCTCGAAACACAAGATCATGTTCGAGAACCTCACGCCGCTGCACCCGAACAAGCCGCTGTCGCTCGAGCGCGAAATGCGCGGCGAAGAAAACGTCACGGGCCGCATCATCGACATGATCGCGCCGATCGGCAAGGGCCAGCGCGGCCTGCTCGTCGCGTCGCCGAAGTCGGGCAAGACCGTGATGCTCCAGCACATCGCGCACGCGATCAAGCAGAACCACCCGGACGTGATCCTGTTCGTGCTGCTGATCGACGAACGCCCTGAAGAAGTGACCGAAATGCAGCGCTCGGTCGCCGGCGAGGTGATTGCCTCGACGTTCGACGAACCGGCCACGCGCCACGTCCAGGTCGCCGAAATGGTGATCGAGAAGGCCAAGCGCCTCGTCGAAATGAAGCACGACGTCGTGATCCTGCTCGACTCGATCACGCGTCTCGCCCGCGCGTACAACACCGTGATCCCGGCGTCGGGCAAGGTGCTGACGGGCGGTGTCGACGCGAACGCACTGCAGCGTCCGAAGCGCTTCTTCGGCGCGGCGCGCAACATCGAGGAAGGCGGTTCGCTGACGATCATCGGCACCGCGCTGATCGAAACCGGCAGCCGCATGGACGACGTGATCTACGAAGAGTTCAAGGGCACCGGCAACATGGAAGTGCACCTCGAGCGCCGTCTCGCGGAAAAGCGCGTCTACCCGTCGATCAACCTGAACAAGTCGGGCACGCGTCGCGAAGAAATGCTGATCAAGCCCGAGATCCTTCAAAAGATCTGGGTGCTGCGCAAGTTCATCCACGACATGGACGAAGTCGAGGCAATGGAATTCCTGCTCGACAAGATCCGCCAGACGAAGAGCAACTCCGAGTTCTTCGACCTGATGCGTCGCGGCGGCTGATCGCCCTCGCCTCGCAAAACGGCCGCCCGCGCATCCAGCCCGGCGGCCGTTTTTTCGCCTCAACCTGAACGTGAACGTACAGGTTGATCTATAATCGCGTCATCGCCCCGCCCCTCCGACGCCCGATGCCGAACGACACCTCCCCCGCACTGCTGACCGTGAGCGACGCCGCATCGCGGCTCGGCGTCACGCCGCGCACGCTGAAATATTACGAAGAGCGCGGGCTCGTCACGCCGTCGCGCAGCGAAGGCCGCTACCGCCTCTACGACGAAGCCGATCTCGAGCGCTTCGCGCGCATCCTGCGGTTGCGCGCGCTCGGCTTCTCGCTGCACGGCATCACCGAAATGCTGAAGCGCCCGCTGGAAGAAACGGGGGACGGCCGGCGCCGCTATTCGGACGCGTCGCTGCGCGACATCCGCACGGGCCTCGCCGAACAGATCGACACGCTCGACCGGCGGATCGCGGCCGTCCAGCGCGAACTGAAGGAAGCCGTCGCACTGCGCAAGGAACTGCAGCACGACATCGACTACGTCGAACGGCGCCTCGCCGGCGAAAACCCCGACGCGCTCATCGCGCAGCGGCGGGCCGAAGCCGGCACGCGACGCCCCCGCAAGGATCGCGAATGAATGCGGTGCCCGGCCGAGCGCCGCTGTGGAGCCGCGCCAACCTGCGCACGGACCTGTTTCCGTGGGCGCTCGCGCTCGTCACCGGCATCGACTATTTCGACAACGCGGTCTTCTCGTTCTTCGCGAGCTACATCGCGGGCGGCATCAACGCATCGCCCGACGAACTCGTCTGGTCGTCGAGCGCGTACGCGGTCACGGCCGTGCTCGGCATCCTGCAGCAGCAATGGTGGGTCGACCGGCTCGGCCATCGCCGCTACGTCGCCGGCTGCATGCTGATGTTCTCGTGCGGCGCGATCGCGTCGGCGCTCGCCGACACATCGCTGCAACTTGCGTTCGCGCGCGGTTTCCAGGGGTATTTCATCGGCCCGATGATGGGCGCGTGCCGGATCCTGATCCAGATCAGCTTCAAGCCGCAGGAACGGCCGCCCGCGACGCGGGCGTTCCTGATCATGATCCTGCTCGGCAGCGCGCTCGCGCCGATCGTCGGCGGACTGCTCGTCGCGCATTCGACCTGGCGTGCACTGTTCGCGTGCACGGCACCGGCCGGCATCGCCTTCGCGATCCTCGCGCTGCTCACGCTGCCCGACTCGGGCCGCACGCCCGACGACGAACGCGGCTCGGGACACTTCTGGCCGTATGTCGTATTCGCGCTCGCGCAGGGCGCGCTGCAGATCGTGCTGCAGCAGGTGCACTACCAGCTCTACAGCGGTTCACCGATGCTGATCCTGCTGACGATCGCGGGAGTCGGCGCGCTCGCGTGGTTCGCGTATCACCAGTGGAACCACCCGACGCCGCTCGTGCGGCTGCATGCGTTTCGCGAGCGGACCTTCCAGGTCGGGCTGCTGCTCTACATGTTCTATTACTACGAGACGACGGGGTTCAGTTACCTGACGTCGCGCTTTCTCGAAGGCGGGCTCGGCTATCCGGTCGAGAACGCCGGCCGCCTGGTGGGCACGATGTCGCTGATTTCGGCCACCGCGCTGTTCGCGTACCTGCGCTACGCGAAACTCGTCGCGCACAAGAAGTGGTTCGTCGTGCCGGGGTTCGCGATCGCCGTCGCGGCCGCGCTATGGATGACGCGCATGACGCCGCAGGTCGGCGAGGCCGCGCTGATCGTCCCGCTGCTGCTGCGCGGGCTGCTGCTGCTCTTCATCGTGCTGCCGGTCGCGAACCTGACGTTCCGGATCTTCGCGATCGACGAATACACGCACGGCTACCGGCTGAAGAACATCGTGCGGCAACTGACGATCTCGTTCGCGACGTCGTCGGTGATCATCGTCGAGCAGCACCGCGTCGCCGTGCACCAGACGCGGCTCGTCGAGCGTGCGAACGTGTTCGACCCGCTGTTCCAGCAGACCGCCGACGCGCTGACGCACAGCTACGCCGCGGCCGGCCACGCGCTGAACGAGGCGCACGCCCTCGCGATCGCGTCGATCGCGCGAATGGTCGCGCAACAGGCATCGTTCCTCGCATCGCTCGACGGGTTTTACTTCCTGGCGGGCGTCGCGCTGGTCGGCGGCGTCTTCGCGGCATGGCAAAAAGAGATCGATTGAGTTAAAAGACAGGCTTTGGATTATCGTCAGCCGTCTCCATGCTTTCAAAACTGACCCGCTGGTTCGACGACCGCCGCCGCGACCGCGCGCTGCGCAGCCACCCGATCTCCGACACGCTGTGGCAGGACACCGTCGAGCGCCTGCCGTTCCTCGCGGCGCTGGCGCCCGACGCGCTCGGCCGGCTGCGCGAGCTGACGAGCCTGTTCATCGCGAAGAAATCGTTCTCGACCGCGCACGGGCTGGCGCTGACCGACGAGATGATCGTCGCGATCGCCGCGCAGGCCTGCCTGCCCGTGCTGAATCTCGACCTGTCGCTGTACGACGGCTGGGTCGGCGTCGTCGTGTATCCGGGCGAATTCGTGATCCGCAAGACCGTGCAGGACGAGGACGGCGTCGTCCACGAGGTCGAGCAGGACGCGAGCGGCGAGGCCTGGGAAGGCGGGCCGGTGATCCTGTCGTGGGAAGACGCGCAGATGACGGACGGCCGGGACGCGTACAACGTCGTGATCCACGAATTCGCGCACAAGATCGACATGGTCAACGGCGCGGCCGACGGTTATCCGCCCCTATTTCGCCGCTGGCACGCGCCGCACCTCGACGCGCAGGCCTGGGCCGACGTGTTCGAACACGCGTACGACCAGTTCTGCGCACGCGTCGACGCGGTGCCGGACCGTGCATGGGCGCGCTTCGAGCGGGACTCGCTGATCGATCCGTATGCGGCCGACCACCCGTCGGAGTTCTTCGCGGTGTGCAGCGAGGCGCTGTTCGTGCGGCCGAAAGCGTTCGAGTCCGAATTTCCGGAGCTGTACCGGCTGCTCGCGCGTTACTACCGGCAGGATCCGGCCGGCACCGGCGCACTCGACGCACCGTGAAAATTATTCGTCAACCATCTGATTTTCTGGCATAATCGCCGTTTTTCGACCTTAGGCAAGTGGCTCGCGCCGGGCTTGACGTCAACCGAATCGCGCCAGTTTGGGCGGCAAGGCACGGCAAGCGGCGGGTTGGCTACCGCTCTCACCAAGGAAAATCATGAAACCTGGCATTCACCCGGACTACCGCGAAGTCGTCTTCCAAGACATGTCGAACGGCTTCAAGTTCATCACGCGCTCGACGATCCAGACGCGTGAAACCATCGACCACGAAGGCAAGACCTACCCGCTCGCCAAGATCGAAGTGTCGTCGGAATCGCACTCGTTCTACACGGGTCAGCAAAAGATCATGGACACGGCAGGCCGTGTCGAGAAGTTCAAGAACAAGTTCGGCGCACGCGCCAGCGGCAAGATCGCGAAGTAAGCTTCGCATCGGCATCGCACAAAAGGGCAGCCCAGGCTGCCCTTTTTCGTCTCTGCTCGCCCGGAAGCGTCCGGGCATCGACCTGACGCGGCGCGGCCGGCGCGTCTACAATGCCGGATGCTCGAAACCGGCTCGCCCGCGCGCAACCGCGCCAGGCGCCCGCCCATAACAAAACGCTCATCTGCATGAAGCCTGTCGTCCGTCTCACCGCCTCCGCCACGCGCGCGCTCCCGCGCTGGCTGCTGCTCACGCTCTGCCTCGTCTACGCGGCGTTCGGCCTGTTCGGCCGCGACCCGTGGAAAAACGAGGACGCGGCGGGCTTCGGCGTGATGTGGACGATGGCCAAGGGCAGCTGGCACGACTGGCTGCTGCCGAACCTGGTCGGCAAGTTCATCACGACCGACGGACCGCTCGGCTACTGGCTCGGCGCGCTGTCGATCCGCGGCCTCGGCCCGTGGGTCGATGCCAGCAACGCGTCGCGCGTCGACACCGGCGTGCTGTTCTGCGTCGCGTGCGCCTTCGTCTGGTACGCGGCCTACCTGCTCGGCCGGCGCGCCGAGGTGCAGCCGTTCAAATACGCATTCGGCGGCGAACCCGAGCCGCGCGACTACGGCCGCACGCTCGCCGACGGCGCGCTGCTGGTGCTCGTCGCGTGCTTCGGCCTCGCGGAACGCGGCCATGAAACGACGCCGCAGCTCGCGCAGTTCGCGTGGATCGCGATGCTCGTGTACGGAATCGTGCGCGGCATCGACAAGCCGCTGCAGGGCGCGCTGTGGTGGGGCGTCGCGATCGGCCTCGTCGCGCTGTCGGGCAACCCCGTGCTGGTCGCCGCGCTGCTCGCCGGCACGGCCGCGCTGTGGCTCGTCACGCCCGAGATGCGCAACCTGCGCCTGCCGCTGGTCGGCGTGCCGCTCGCGGCCGCGATCTTCGCGCTGTGGCCGCTCGCCGCCTTCGTCGCGGCGCCCGACGACGCCGCCTGGTTCTTCAACCAGTGGATCCACGGCAGCCTGATGCGCTTCTCGGGGCCGCCGACCGCCGTGCTCGGCTATGCGGCGAAGAACCTGCCGCTGTTCACGTGGCCGGCGTGGCCGCTCGCGATCTGGGCCTGGTGGAGCTGGGCCGGCATGCGCCGCCGCGCGCACATCGCGATTCCGCTGTCGGTTGCCGTGCCGCTCGTCGCGCTCGTGATCCTGCAGAGCCAGCAGTCGAACCGCATGTACATGCTGCTGCTGCCGCCGCTCGCGGTGCTCGCGACGTTCGCGCTGCCGACCCTCAAGCGCGGCGCGATCAATGCGATCGACTGGTTCGCGGTGCTGAGCTTCACGATCCTCGGCACCTTCGTATGGCTCGTATGGCTCGCCTCGCTCACGGGCTTCCCGCATCCGCTCGCACGCAACCTCGCGCGGCTCGTGCCCGGCTACGAACCGCATTTCAAGATCCTGTCGTTCATCTGCGCGGTGATCGTCACGGTGTGCTGGTGCTTCCTCGCGCGCTGGCGCATCTCGCGACAGCCGAAGGTGCTGTGGCGCAGCGTCGTGCTGTCGGGCGCCGGCACCACGCTGATGTGGGTGCTGCTGATGACGCTGTGGCTGCCGATCGTCAACTACGGCCGGACCTATCGCGATGTCGCGCAACAGATCGCCGTGCACCTGCCGTCCGACTACGAGTGCATCTCGCCCGTACGGCTCGGCGATGCGCAGATCGCGACCTTCGCGTATTTCGGCAACATGCACTTCGACTTCTCCGGCGACTGCGACGTGATCCTGCGCCAGGATCGTTCGGACTTCGGCGAGCCGAGCGCGATGTCGCAGTATGTGTGGCGCCTCGTGTGGGAAGGCCGCCGCGTCGCCGACCGCGATGAGCGCTTCCGCTTGTACGAGCGCATCGAGCGGCCGAAGACGCCCGTCAAGCGGCGTCCGGCGCGCCGCCAGGCGGCCGATTGACGATGTTCGGCGACATCCGCCGGATCGTCGGTCTCGCGTGGCCGGTGCTCGTCGGCCAGCTCGCGATCATCGCGTTCGGCGTGATCGACACCGCGATGGTCGGCCGCTACTCGGCCGTCGATCTCGCCGCGCTCGGGCTCGGATCGTCGATCTACGTGTCGATCTATATCGGCCTGACGGGCATCCTGTCCGCGCTGCAGCCGATCACCGGGCAGTTGTACGGCGCGCGGCGCTATGCCGAAATCGGCGAGGAAGTACGCCAGGCGCTGTGGCTCGCGCTGCTGCTCGCGATTCCCGGCTTCCTGCTGCTGCATTTTCCCGAGCCGCTGCTGCGCATCGCGCATGCGCCTGCCGCGCTGCACGAGCGCACCGTCGACTACCTGCGCATCCTGTCGTACGGGCTGCCCGCCAGCCTCGTCTTTCGCATCTACAACGCGCTGACCAACGCGGCCGGCAAGCCGCGGCTCGCGATGATCCTGCAGATCGGCGCGCTGCTGCTCAAGTTTCCGCTCAACGTGTGGTTCATCTTCGGCGGGTTCGGCGTGCCGGCCCTGGGCGGCCCGGGCTGCGGGCTCGCCAGCACGCTGATCAACTGGGCGCTCGCGCTGATCGGCTACACGCTGCTCGCGAAGCTCGACGTGTTCGCGCCGCTCGCGATCTTCTCGCGCTTCTGCTGGCCCGTCTGGGCACGCCAGAAGGCCATCCTCAAGCTCGGCGTGCCGATGGGCCTGTCGTACCTGATCGAGGTCACGTCGTACACCTGCATGGCGCTGTTCATCGCGCAGTTCGGCACGACGACGCTCGCCGGCCACCAGATCGCCGGCAACATCGGCGCGGTGCTGTACATGACGCCGCTGTCGATCGGCGTGGCGGCGTCGACACTGGTCGCGCGCGCGCTCGGCGCCGGGCGCCCGGAAGAAGCGCGGCTGCTCGGCCGGCACAGCGTGATGTTCGCGTGCGGCGTGGCGGCCGCCTACGGCGTGCTCGTGTTCACGCTGCGCCCGCTGATCATCGGCGGCTATACGCCGAACCCGGCCGTCGCCGCGGCCGCGATGCCGCTCGTCGCGATCGTCGCGTGCTACCACTGCTTCGATGCGCTGCAGGTCACGTCGGCGTTCGTGCTGCGCGCGTACAAGGTCGCCGTCGTGCCGACCGTGATCTATGCGGTCGCGCTGTGGGGCATCGGCCTGAGCGGCGGCTACGTGCTCGGCTTCGACGTCGGCGGCATCGCTCCCGCATGGCTGACGGGCGCGCGCGGCTTCTGGTTCGCGAACACCGTCAGCCTGATGCTCGCGGGCGCCGGGCTCGTGCTGTACCTGCGCCGCGTGAGTCGTGCGCACGCCTCCGCCGCCACCGCCGCCTGACGCACGGCCCGCTACGCGTCCTCCAGCACGTCGGCCGCGTGATACGACGACCGCACGAGCGGGCCGGCGACGACTTCCCTGAAACCGAGTGCGAGCGCCTCGCCGCGCCACGCGGCGAACGCCTCCGGGCTCACGTAACGCCGCACCGGCAGATGGTGCGCCGACGGCGCGAGATACTGGCCGAGCGTCAGCACGTCGACGTCGTGCGCGCGCAGGTCGCGCAGCGTGTCGCGCACTTCGTCGTCACGCTCGCCGAGCCCGAGCATCAATCCCGACTTCGTCACCAGCCCCGGCCGCGCGCGCTTGGCCTGCAAGAGCAGGTCGAGCGAGCCGCGATAGTCGGCGCCCGGCCGCGCCGCGCGATAGCGCGACGGCACCGTCTCGACGTTGTGGTTGAACACGTCCGGCCAGGCCGTCGACAGCGCATCGAGCGCACGCGCCACGCGGCCGCGGAAGTCCGGCGTCAATACCTCGACACCGATGCCGGGCACGCTCGCGCGCACCGCCGCGATGCACGCGGCGAAATGCGCGGCGCCGCCGTCGCGCAGGTCGTCGCGATCGACCGACGTGATCACGACGTAGCGCAGCCCGAGCGCGGCGGCCGCGGCGGCCAGCCGTGCCGGCTCGTCGGGATCGAGCGGCTCGGGACGGCCGTGCGCGACATCGCAGAACGGGCAGCGCCGCGTGCACAGGCCGCCCATGATCATGAAGGTCGCGGTGCGCTGCGCGAAGCATTCGCCGATGTTCGGACACATCGCCTCCTCGCAGACGGAATGCAGCCGATGCTCGCGCAGCACGGCGGCCATGTCGGCCACCGCCGCGCTCATCATCGGCCGCGCGCGCAGCCACGGCGGCTTCGGCAGCGCCGCGCCGGCCGCGGGCTCGACGCGCACCGGAATGCGCGCGAGCTTGTCGCGGCTGCGCGCGCCCGGCTGGCCGAGCGCCGTGAGGCTGGATCGTTCGGGCGCGGCAGCCATCGTCACGCTCCGAGAAACGCGACGATCAGGCGGTTCACGTCGGCGGCCGCCTCCATCTGCACCATGTGCCCGCTGCCGGCGATCACCTCGGCACGCACGCCGTCAGGCAGGCCCCGCGCATGCTGGGCGGGAATCACCTGGTCGCGCTCGCCCCAGATCACGAGCGTGCGCGGCGCAAGCGTCGCGAGCCGGTCGCGGAACACGCGCCGCTGGGCGGCGCCGTCGAACGCGGCGTTCGCGATCTTCTCCAGTGCGGCCTGCACGCCTTCGAGCCGCTTGTACTTGACGAGATCCTCGACGAGCTGCCGCGTCACCAGCGCGTGGTCGGCGAACAACGCGCCGAGGTGCGGCTTCAGCGTGTTGCGGCTGTTGCCGGCGACGAAACCGTCGATGTAGGCACGGTTGATGTCAGTGCCGAGCCCCGCGCTCGCGATCAGCGTCAGCGACGCAACCCGTTGCGGCGCGCGCTCGGCCGCCGCCATCGCGACCGCGCCGCCCATCGAATGGCCGATCAGGTGCGCGTGCTCGATGTGCTGCGCATCGAGCAGCGCGAGCACCGCATCGGCGAGTTCGTCGAGGCTGCCCGTATCGAGCGCCTTGCCCGACTCGCCGTGACCGGGCAGGTCGAGCGCCCACACCGGCCGGTGCGCGGCGAGTTCCGCGTGATTGAACAGCCAGTTGTTCAGGTCGCCGCCGAAGCCGTGGATCAGCACGGCAGGCGTGCCTGCCCCGTCGCCGAGCTTCAGGAAGCGCACCGTGCGGCCGCCGATCTGCGCCTTCTCGGGCTGCGGCCCGGCGGCCTCGTCGGTGGCGGCGCTCGGTACGAAATCGCGCTGGAAGTCGGCGATCGCCGCATCGATGTCGGCATCGCTCGCCTCGGCGGCCGCGACGACGCCGAGCAGCGCGCCGACCGGCAGCGTCTCGCCTTCCTGCGCGACCTGCCGGCGCAGCGTGCCGTCGAACGCGCACTCGACGCCCGACGAGATCTTGTCGGTCTCGACGTCGAGCAGCTCATCGCCCTTCGTCACGCGTTCGCCGATCGCCTTCAGCCAGCCGTTGACCTGCCCCTGCTCCATCGACAGCCCCCACTTGGGCATCGTGATCATGTGAATCGACATCGTGTCAGCTCCTCGTCTTCAGGACCGCCTGCGCAATCGCATCGGCGGACGGGATGTACAGGTCTTCCAGCACGCTCGCGAACGGCGCCGGCGTATGCGGCGCGGTGACGAGCCCGATCGGCGCCTTCAGCGAATGGAACGCGCGCTGCGCGACGAGCGCGGCGATGTCGGTCGCGATCGAGCAGCGCGGATTCGCTTCGTCGACGACCACCACGCGCCCCGTGCGTTCGGCGCTTTCGAGAATCGTCTCCTCGTCGAGCGGCGACGTCGTGCGCAGGTCGATCACGTCGCACTGGATGCCGTCCTTCGCGAGCTTCGCGGCCGCGTCCATCGCGAGATGCACCATCCGGCCATACGTGACGATCGTCACGTCGTCACCGTCGCGAACCACGTTCGCCTCGCCGAACGGAATCGCATAGGACTCCTCCGGCACGTCGCCTTCGCGCGTATAGAGCAGCTTGTGTTCGAGGAAGATCACGGGATCGTTGTCGCGGATCGCCTGGATCAGCAGCCCCTTGGCGTCGTACGGCGTCGACGGGCACACGACCTTCAGCCCGGGAATGTGCGTGAACAGCGACGTCAGCATCTGCGAGTGCTGGGCGGCCGCGCGCAACCCGGCGCCGTACATCGCGCGAATCACGACCGGCGTCACGGCCTTGCCGCCGAACATGTAGCGGAATTTCGCGGCTTGGTTGAAGATCTGGTCGAAGCACACGCCCATGAAATCGATGAACATCAGTTCCGCGACGGGCCGCATCCCGCATGCGGCCGCGCCGACCGCCGCGCCGATGTAGCCGCCCTCCGACAGCGGCGTATCGAGCACGCGGCCCGGAAACTTGTGGAACAGCCCTTTCGTCACGCCGAGGACGCCGCCCCATGCATCGTCCTCGCCCGGCGCGCCCGCGCCGCCCGCGTTGTCCTCGCCCATCACGATCACGCTGTCGTCGCGCGCCATTTCCTGCGCGAGCGCTTCGTTGATCGCCTGCGAATAAGTGATCTTCCTTGCCATGTCTGTCTCCTGGAATGTTCGGTTTGCCGTGCCGGCCGCGATGTCAGGCCGCGCTCACGGATACGACACGTAGACGTCGGCCAGCAGGTCGGCGGCATCCGGCACCGGCGCGGCCTTCGCCTGCGCGACCGCGTCGTCGATCAGCGCCTTGACCTGCGCGTCGACCGCGCGCAGGTCGGCCGTCGTCAGCGCTTCGGCGCGCACGACACGCGTCTCGAAATGCTTCAGGCAGTCCTTCTCGTCGCGCAGCTTCTGTACCTCGCCCGGCGCGCGGTAGGTTTGCGCATCGCCTTCGAAATGGCCGAAATAGCGCGTGAACTTCACCTCGACCAGCGTCGGGCCGCCGCCGTTGCGCGCGCGCTCGACGGCTTCGCCGAGCGCTTCGTGCACCGCGAAGAAGTCGAAGCCGTCGACGATCACGCCCGGCATCCCGAACCCGTTCGCGCGGTCGGCGATGTTGTCGGTCGCGACCGACCAGCTCGACGACGTCGCTTCCGCGTAGCCGTTGTTTTCGGCGACGAAGATCGCGGGCAGGCGCCACACCGACGCCAGGTTCATCGATTCGAAGATCACGCCCTGGTTCGACGCGCCGTCGCCGAAGAAGCACACGCCGACACCGCCCGTCTTCTTGTGCTTCGCCGCGAGCGCCGCGCCGCACACGAGCGGGCCGCCCGCGCCGACGATCCCGTTCGCGCCGAGCATCCCCATCGACAGGTCGGCGATGTGCATCGAGCCGCCCTTGCCGTGGCAGACGCCCGTCTTCTTGCCGTAGATCTCGGCCATCATCCCGTGCACGTCGACGCCCTTCGCGATGCAATGGCCGTGACCGCGGTGCGTGGTGGCAACGTAGTCGGCGAGGCCGAGATGCAGCATCGTGCCGACCGCGGACGCCTCCTCGCCCGCGTACAGGTGAACGAAGCCGGGAATCTCGCCGGTCGCGAATTCGACGTGCAGGCGCTCCTCGAATTCGCGGATCGTGCGCATCAGCCGGTAGGCGTCCAGCAGCGTGTCCCTGCTGAGCTGGGTCGAAGCGGTCATGTGTGTCTCCTGGTAGGTTTGACTGCGAATGCCGCCGCGTCCGTGCCGCGGCGGCGGATTGCACGGCCGGCGGCCGTCAATGGAACGTGAAACCGCCGTCGACGTTCACGGCCTGGCCCGTCACGTTGTCCATCGTCGCGAAGAACAGCGCGAGCCGGCCCATGTCCTCCGGCGTCTGCGCGCGGCCCTGCGGGATCAGCGTCAACTGGTGCCGCTGCCACGATTGCTCGACTGTTTCGCCGTCGGTCTTCCATGCGTCGGACAACCGGTCCCACATGTCGGTCCGGACGATGCCGGGGCAGATCGCGTTGACGGTCACGCCGTCGCGCGCGAGTTCCTTCGCAAGCGCGTTGGTGAAGCCGACGACCGCGAATTTCGATGCGCTGTAGTGCGCGAGATTCGGAAAACCCTCCTTGCCCGCGATCGACGCGACGTTGATGATCCGGCCGCGACCCTGTGCCTTCAGGTGCGCGAGCGCCGCGCGGCAACCGAGGAACGTGCCCTTCGCGTTCACGTCCATCACGACATCCCAGTCGCGCTCGGTCAGTTCGGCGACCGGATGAATGCTGATCACGCCCGCGCAGTTCACGAGGATGTCGAGCCCGCCGAGTTCGGCGAGCGCCTGCGCGACCATCGCGTCGACCTGCGCGGCCTGCGTGACGTCGACCTTCGCGACCGCCGCCCGGCGGCCGAGCGCACGCACCTCGCGCGCGGTGGCGTCGAGCGCGTCGTCGAGCAGGTCGGCCAGCAGGATGTCGGCGCCCGCGCCGGCAAGTGTCAGCGCGATGCCGCGGCCGATGCCGCGCGCGCCGCCGGTGACGATGGCGACCTGTCCTTCGAGAACGGTTGTCATGACGATGTCTCCTTGAAAATCGTGCTGGATGGCGAAGCGTCTTGCATCAAACCGGATGCTCAGTCGCGCCACGCGCCGGCGCTGCGCAGCAATTGCCGCGACGACGCGTAGCGCAGCGTGCGGCCGACGTCGACCGTCAGCGGTCCGCGCCAGTCGAGCGAGATTTCGTAGCGCTCGCCGCGCGCGACCTCGATCTCGCGCTCGCCGTCGAACGCGAGCGTGCCGCGTTCGAACGGAATCGCCTGCCACGCGTCCGGCTCGAGCCGCTCGCAACTGCGCATCACGACGCGATCGACGCGCCCCGGCGCGATCGGCGCGACGAGCGGCGTGCCGGCTGCCTTGCCGGCTTCCGCGAAGCGCATCGCAAGCCCGTGCGGCGCGCTGCGTTCGAGCGGCGCCCACGCGCCGCCGAGCGCGGACAGCCCGATGCCGTCCGGTTCCGCGAAGGTCAGGTAGAGCGCGTCGAGGTCGTCGGACCCGGAGATCGCACGTGCGCCGATGAAGCGCTGCCGCGCGGCGCACACGTCGACGAGCGCGATCTCCTCGCGCCCCGGCTGCGCGCCCGCCGCACAGCGCACGACGAGCCGCTTGTTGCGCACGAACGCGACCTCGGCGGGCACGGCGCCGGTCGCGGCGAGCCCTGCCGCGACGCCGGCGACGGTCGCCTCGCGATGTTCGGGAAACGCATTGTTGGTGCCGGTGGACAGCGCGACGAGCGGCGTCGCGCCGCAATGCGCGGCCACCGCGCGATGGGTACCGTCGCCGCCGAGCACGACGATCAGCGCGACTTCCATCCGGTGTAGGTACGCGGCGCCGGCCTGCGTGTCGGCGACGGTATCGGTGATCGGCAGGTCGACGAACTCGACCTCGGGCCAGCGTTCGTGCGGCGCGACCGCGCGATGCGTGTCGATCGCGCGCAGTAGCAGCGTCGCGATGCCCGTGCGGTCGCGCAGCGTCAGCACGCGCTCGACGCCCATCGCACCGAGGCCGGCCAGCAGGCGCACGATCATGTTCGCCTTCTCGGCCGTCGGAAACACGGATGCATGCGTCGTGAGGCGGCGGATGTCGCGCCCCGATGCGGGGTTCGCGATCACGCCGACGGTAACGGGCGTCGTCACGGGTTCGTCTCCATCCAGTGGACCGGCCATGCCGGCCCGGTCTGTGTCGTCCGCTGCCATCGACGGGCGGCGGATCGTCGTCGCCGACGCGACCGCATCGGCTTGCCCGTGATCTCTGCAAGCAGCGTGCCATCGTCGCTGCGACGACCGCGGAACCCGCGTGCACACTGGCGCGACAGGCAGGCACGCGTTCGCGCTTCGTGACCGTGGCGACACGGCACCTGGCGAATCCACCCGTGCGTCTCACGCAGCCGATGCGACGAAACGATCGCCCCGGCCTCTGCGCTTGCGCGCCGCCCTGCCCGCAAACCCCGCACGCGCGCGGCTCGACGCGGGCGTCGGCCAGCCGGACGGCCACCGTGCGCCGTGCATGCGGATGTCTCACGCGCGCGCGACACGGCGAGCGACCGGTGAGACGAACGTCTCACGCCGGCCGCGTGCTGCGATGCAATGTGATCCGCCGAACGGGATGTGCTACAAGAACATCGCATTCCCCGCCGTACGGAACCGGAGCCGACCATGCCCTACGCCGTTCCCCAGGCCCAGCACGCCGACCGCGTGCTCGGCGCGCTCGCCGGACGCCTGCCCGCGCCGGCCGACTCCGCGCGCCTCGTGTCGTCGTGGCAACGGTCGCTGGAGCGCTACCGTCTCGACCCCGCTTCGTCGATCGGCCCGCGTGTGCTGACCGCGGCCGAGCTGCGCGAAGTGCGCGACAAGGAAGAGGCGTTCCTGCGCGCGTCGGGTCAATGCCTGACGCGGCTGCACGACATGATCCGCGTCGCCGACTACTGCGTGATGCTGACCGACGCGCATGGCGTGACGATCGACTACCGGATCGACCGCGAGCGCCGCAACGACTTCCGCCATGCGGGGCTGCACATCGGCTCGTGCTGGTCGGAAAGCGAGGAAGGCACCTGCGGCGTCGCGAGCGTGCTGACCGATCTCGCGCCGATCACCGTGCACAAGACCGATCACTTTCGCGCGGCGTTCACGACGCTCACCTGCAGCGCCGCGCCGATCTTCTCGCCGGGCGGCGAACTGATCGGCGTGCTCGACGCGTCGGCCGTGCATTCGCCCGACGGCCGCGACAGCCAGCGCCTCGTCTACCAGCTCGTGCGGCAAAGCGCGGCGCTGATCGAGGACGGCTACTTCGTGCACAGCACCGCGCAGCACTGGATCCTGTTCGGGCATCCGAACCGTCACTACGTCGAGGCGCAACCGGAATGGATGATCGCATTCGACGAATGCGGCAACATCGTCGCCGCGAACCGGCAGGCACGCGACACGCTGCCGGCGCTGCGCGAGCCGCGCCACATCGACGAGATCTTCGATGCGACCGAGATGCCGCTGCGCGATGCCGCGCGGCTCGATACGATCGTCGCGCTGCGGCTGCGCGCCACCGGCGCACCGCTCTATGCGCGGTTGCGGGCGCCGCTACGACGCGCGGGCCGCGAGCCCGGCACCGTATCGCGCCGCGCGGGCACCGCGCCGCGCAACGTCGGCGCGCTGACGCCGTTCCTGCACAGCAGCGATGCGCATATCGCGCAACAGGCCGAACTCGCGCTGCGGGTCGCGAGCAAACGGCTGCCGATTCTCGTGCTCGGCGAAACCGGTGCGGGCAAGGAGGTGTTCGCCCGCGCGATCCACGACGCCGGCGCACGGCGCGCGCGGCCGTTCGTCGCCGTCAACTGCGGCGCGCTGCCCGATGCGCTGATCGAGAGCGAACTGTTCGGTTATGCGGCCGGTGCGTTCACCGGCGCACGCAAGCACGGCGCGCGCGGCAAGATCGCGCTCGCCGACGGCGGCACGCTGTTTCTCGATGAAATCGGCGACATGCCGCTCGCGCTGCAGACGCGCCTGCTGCGCGTCCTCGCCGACGGCGAGGTCGTGCCGCTCGGCAGCGATACGCCCGTGCGCGTCGATCTCGACGTGATCTGCGCGACGCACCGCGATCTCGCGCGGATGGTGGCCGACGGGACCTTCCGCGAAGACCTGTACTACCGCCTGAGCGGCGCGACGTTCGAACTGCCGCCGCTGCGCGCACGCACGGACGTGCGCGACGTGATTGCCGCCGTGTTCGCCGAGGAAGCGCAGGCGACCGGCCACGTGCTCACGCTCGATCCGACGCTCGCCGAACACCTCGCCGCGTACGCGTGGCCCGGCAACGTGCGGCAACTGCGCAACGTCCTGCGCTACGCGTGCGCGGTGTGCGACGCCGCGCGCGTGACGCGGCGCGACCTGCCGGCCGAGCTCGCCGCTCAACTCGGCGGTGCTCCGCCGGGCGCGCTGCCCGACGACGAACGCGGCCGCATCGTCGCCGCGCTCACCGCGCATCGCTGGCGGCCCGACGCGGCCGCGCAGGCGCTCGGCATGTCGCGCGCGACGCTGTACCGGCGCATCGCGAAGTACCGGATCGTCGCACCGCACCGCGCGTGACGCGCGGGCGCACGCTCCGTCATGCGGGCTGCCCGGCCGCTTCGTTCGCATCGTCCGTCACGCCGGCCGTTTCGTCGCGCCGCTTGAACACCTCGTGCGCGGCAAACAACGCGTTCAGCGCGGCCGGCATCCCCGCATACACGGCCATCTGCATGAACACCTCGACGATCTCGTCGCGCGTGCAGCCGACGTTCAGCGCGGCCTCGATATGCACCTTCAACTGCGGCTGCGCGTTGCCGAGCGCGGCCAGCGCCGCGATCGTCGCGATTTCGCGCGCTTTCAGGTCGAGCTGCGGCCGGCTGTAGATGTCGCCGAAGCTGAATTCGACCAGGAGCCGCGCGAAGTCCGGCGCGATCGGCGCCAGCGCCGCGATCACGCGTTCGCCCGCTTCGCCGTCGATTTCCTTCAGTTTGTTCCAGCCGCGCGTGTAGCGATCCTCAACGAGTCGTTCCATCGTGTCCGTCCTGTTCCGATAAAGAGAGAGAAGGTTTCGCCCGTCGTTCCGTTTCCCGTTCCTGCGCCTCGTAGTACGCGATCTTGTCGCCGATCGCATCGAGGTTCGCCTGCAGCTCCGCGATATGCGCGCGCACCGCGTCGCGATGCGCGACCAGCAAGTCGCGCCGCGCGCCGAACGTCGACTCGCCCTGCTCGCGCAGCACCGCGAACGCCTGGATCTGCGCGATCGGCATGCCGGTCGCCTTCAGGCGCATCACGAAGGCCAGCCCGGCAAGGTCGGCCGGCGCATAGAGCCGGTGCCCGGCCGCCGTGCGCGAAATCGCGCGCAGCAGCCCGGCCTGCTCGTAGTACCGCAACGTGTGCGTCGACACGCCCGTCAGTTCGGCGACTTGCCCGATCGTCAGCGGACCGGTGGAGGAGGATGGGGATACGGTTTTCGACATGGCAGGAACAAGGTTAGGAGTTAGAGTTCACTCTAAGTCAAGCGTGATCGCACGGCCAGCGCGACGACGATCCGCTCGCCCCCGGCGACACCGTAAACAATGGTCAAAAGCGGCGCCCGGCGCGGGTTTCGGCCTTTACAGCACCGCAAGCCTTCAGCAAGATTCAGTCAGCCTGTCTTAAAAAGGGCACGCATTTGTCCTATGCTTAACGGCGACGCCCGGCCACCCCGCGCCCCGCCGTCCGTTGCAACAGCCATTCATCCGTCAGAACCAGGGAGCCTTTGCCATGCTGAAAAAGCTGCTGATGCTGTTCGTCGCGCTGTCGCTGTCGCTTGCCGCCGGCCTTGCCGCGGCCGTCGAAGTCAACACGGCCGACCAGGCCGCGCTCGAATCCGTGAAGGGTCTCGGGCCCGTGAAGTCGAAGGCGATCATCGACGAACGCACCAAGAACGGCCCGTTCAAGGACGCCGACGATCTCGCGAACCGCGTGAAGGGTCTCGGCACGAAGTCGGTCGGGCATCTGGAGGAAAACGGTCTGACGATCGGCGGCTCGTCGACGCCGCCGAAGGGCGTCAAGCTGTCGAAGCCGGCCGCAACGGCACCGGCCACCACGCCGGCCACGACCTCGGCAGGCACCGCATCGACGTCCACGACCGCGACGGCCGGCACGACGGCTGCGACGCCGGCCCCGGCGGCCAGCGCACCGGATGCGGCGGCGAAGCCGGCCAAGGCGAAGCGCGCATCGAAGAAGGAAAAGGCAGCGGCAGCGGCGGCGGCATCCGCCGACGCGGGTGCGAGCGCCCCGGCCGCCGCGTCGTCCACGAAGGCGACGAAGGGTTCGAAGAAGAAGAGCAAGAAGGACAAGGCAGCCTCCGCCGCCGCGGCGTCGGGCGCCTGATGTGCGCCGCGCGCGCGACGGCGTGCGCGCGGCATTCGTTCAACGGGCGCCGTCGTCACGGCGCCCTTTTCAGTGAAGGTGAAGAACCATGGGTCTCCTCGACATCGTTGGCGGTCTGATCGGCGGCCAGGCCGGCGGCAACTCGCAAAGCGCGCTGATCACCACCGCGCTCGAATTCATCAACAACCAGCCGGGCGGCCTGAACGGCCTGATCGAGAAATTCAAGGCCGGTGGCGCCGGCGACATCATCGGTTCGTGGGTCGGCAACGGCGAAAACCAGCCGATCTCGGCCGACACGCTGCAGAACGTGCTAGGCTCCGACGTCGTCGGCTCGCTCGCGAGCAAGGTCGGCATCGACCCGTCGCAGGCCTCGTCGATCCTCGCGCAGGTGCTGCCGCACGTGGTCAACGGCGCGACGCCGAACGGCGAAGTGCCGGCCGGCGGCCAGGTCGACACGTCGAACGTGCTCGGCACGCTCACGCAGCTCGCCGGCATGTTCGGCGGCAACAAGCAGGGCTGAGCGTCCCGGCCCGCGCGGCGGCCCGTTCGGCCGCCCCATAAGCAAACACCCCGCCGAGGCGGGGTGTTTGTTTTTGCGCGCCCGGCGCGAACCGGGCGGGCAACCGACGGCAGGCGATCAGTGAACGACGCGGTCGAACACGAACTTGCCGTCGTTGACGTCGACCGGAATCACGTCCTTCGGACCGAAACGGCCCGCGAGGATCAGCTTCGCGACCGGGTTCTCGATCTCCTGCTGGATCGCGCGCTTCAGCGGCCGCGCGCCGAACAGCGGATCGTAGCCGACCTTGCCGATCTGTTCGAGCGCCGCCGGCGACACGTCGAGCGCCATGTCGAGCTTCGCGAGCCGGTCGTGCAGGCGGGCGAGCTGGATCTTCGCGATCGACTCGATGTTGCTGCGGTCGAGCGCATGGAACACGACGACGTCGTCGATCCGGTTCAGGAACTCGGGGCGGAAATGCTGCTTCACCTCAAGCCACACCGCGTCCTTGATCTCTTCCTGCGGCGCGCCCGTCATCGCCTGGATCACCTGCGAGCCGAGGTTCGACGTCATCACGATCACCGTGTTCTTGAAGTCGACCGTCCGCCCCTGCCCGTCCGTCATGCGGCCGTCGTCGAGCACCTGCAGCAGCACGTTGAACACGTCCGGGTGCGCCTTCTCGATCTCGTCGAGCAGGATCACGCTGTACGGCTTGCGACGCACGGCTTCCGTCAGGTAACCGCCTTCCTCGTAGCCGACATAACCCGGCGGCGCGCCGATCAGCCGGGCGACGCTGTGCTTCTCCATGAACTCGCTCATGTCGATGCGGATCAGGTGCTCTTCCGAATCGAACAGGAACGACGCCAGCGCCTTGCACAGCTCGGTCTTGCCGACGCCCGTCGGGCCGAGGAACAGGAACGAGCCGTACGGACGGTTCGGATCGGCGAGACCCGCGCGCGAACGACGGATCGCATCGGCCACCGCACTGATCGCCTCGTCCTGCCCGACCACGCGCTCGTGCAGCTTTTCCTCGATGTGCAGCAGCTTCTCGCGTTCGCCCTGCATCATCCGCGACACGGGGATCCCGGTCGAGCGCGACACGACTTCCGCGATTTCCTCGGCGCCGACCTGCGTGCGCAACAGGCGCGGACGCGTCGGGTTGTGCTGCTCCTGCTCTTCGGCCTGCGTGACCTGCTTCAGCTGCGCCTCGAGCTGCGGCAGCTTGCCGTACTGCAGCTCGGCGACCTTCTCCAGCTTGCCGTCACGCTGCAGCCTCGCGATGTCCGCGCGCACCTTCTCGATCTCTTCCTTGAGCTGTGCGCTGCCCTGCACCGCGGCCTTCTCGGCGGTCCAGATCTCTTCCAGGTCCGCGTACTCGCGGCCGAGGCGCTCGATCTCTTCCTCGATCAGCTGCAGGCGCTTCTGCGACGCTTCGTCCTGCTCCTTCTTCACGGCCTCGCGCTCGATCTTCAGCTGGATCAGCCGGCGGTCGAGCTTGTCCATCTCTTCGGGCTTCGAATCGATTTCCATCTTGATCTTCGAAGCGGCTTCGTCGATCAGGTCGATCGCCTTGTCGGGCAGGAAGCGGTCGGTGATGTAGCGGTGCGACAGCTCGGCCGCGGCGACGATCGCCGGGTCGGTGATGTCGACGCCGTGGTGCAGTTCGTACTTCTCCTGCAGCCCGCGCAGGATCGCGATCGTCGCCTCGACGCTCGGCTCGTCGACGAGCACCTTCTGGAAGCGGCGTTCGAGCGCGGCGTCCTTCTCGATGTACTTGCGGTATTCGTCGAGCGTGGTCGCGCCGATGCAGTGCAGCTCGCCGCGCGACAGCGCCGGCTTCAGCATGTTGCCCGCATCCATCGCGCCTTCGGCCTTGCCCGCACCGACCATCGTGTGGATTTCGTCGATGAAGACGATCGTCCGGCCTTCGTCCTTCGCGATGTCGTTGAGCACGGCCTTCAGGCGCTCCTCGAATTCACCGCGATACTTCGCGCCGGCGAGCAGCGCCGCCATGTCGAGCGACAGCACGCGCTTGCCCTTCAGCGTCTCCGGCACTTCGCCGTTGACGATCCGTTGCGCGAGCCCTTCGACGATCGCGGTCTTGCCGACGCCCGGCTCGCCGATCAGCACCGGGTTGTTCTTGGTGCGGCGCTGCAGGATCTGGATCGAGCGGCGGATTTCGTCGTCGCGGCCGATCACCGGATCGAGCTTGCCCGCACGGGCCCGCTCGGTCAGGTCGACCGTGTACTTCTTCAGCGCCTCGCGCTGGCTTTCCGCATCCTGGCTATGCACCTGCGAGCCGCCGCGCACCGCGGCGATCGCGGCTTCGAGCGCCTTGCGCGTGAGGCCGTGCTGGCGCGCGAGCTTGCCGGCTTCGCCCTTGTCGTCGGACGCGGCGAGCAGGAACATTTCACTCGCGATGAACGTGTCGTTGAGCTTCTGCGCTTCCTTGTCGGCCTGGTTCAGCAGCCCGGCCAGTTCACGGCCGATCTGGATGTCGCCGCCCGTGCCCGTCACTTGCGGCAGGCGCGAAATGGCTTCGTTCAGCGCGCCTTGCAGCGCCTGCACGTGGACACCCGCGCGCGACATCAGCGAGCGCGCGGACCCGTCCTGCTGCGCGACCAGCGCCGCGAGGACGTGAACGGGTTCGATGTATTGATTGTCGCGGCCTGCCGCGAGGCTTTGCGCGTCCGCGAGTGCTTCCTGGAACTTGGTGGTGAGCTTGTCGATTCTCATTTAGTCGAGACCTCCAATTTTCGATTAACACCAAGATAAGGATGGTTATGCGGCTTTCAAGCCAAATTCGGGTTGATTCAGCGCAAAAATTGCTGGATAGGCCGGAAGCGGCCCCGGGACGGGCCGCGTTCGGATCGCGAGACGCGGCGCGCGCGCGTCAGCCGGCCGCCGACGGCGGCTCGGCGGTCGCCGATGGGTCGTCCGGCGACGATTCGGCACGCACGGGCACGACCGGACGGATGCCGAGCAGCGCAGCGAGCGGCGACGCGGGCTCGGCCAGCTCGCCGAGCCGGTGACGGTCGAGCTCGGCGAAGAACGCATCGCGCGCGGCCGCCAGCACGCCTTTCAGGCGGCACCGCGGCTCGATCACGCAGCCGCGCGATTCGCCGCCGTCGGTCGCGAAACAGCCGACCAGCGCGAAGTCGCTCTCGGTCGCGCGCACGACCTGGCCGACCGTCAACTCGAGCGATGCCGGGAAGAGCCGCAGCCCGCCGTTGCGGCCGCGAACCGTGTCGACCCATCCCAGCTCGCCGAGCTGCTGCACGACTTTCATCAGATGGTTCTTCGAGATGCCGTAGGCATCCGAGATCTCCTGGATCGTCGCGAGCCCCTCGCCGCGCACGGCAAGGTACAGCATCACGCGCAGCGAATAGTCGGTGTAGTCAGTGAGTCTCATGGACGGATACGGAAATGATCGATCGTGCCCCGATGACGCGGGCCGGGCCGATCGCGGGGCGTGCGGGGGCCGGCTGACGGTCCCGTTCCGCGACCCCGGGTTGCCGGGAGCGCGTGCGCGCAATAAGATGCATGACACTTGCGCGTTTTTCAGCGGGTATTGGACGCTATTTTGCGACAAAATCCGACCGGCGTCCTGCCTGCCCTCCCGCCACTGCCCGTCAGCACTCCGATCTACCGGCCCCTTTTTGCCATGAATGCCCTGCCCGCCTCGCCCGAAACCGCACCGGCCCGCCCTCGCGACACCGAGCCGACCGAAGACAACATCCGCGCGCTCGTCTACGCGTTCTACGACCGCGTGCGCGCCGACCCGCTGCTCGGACCCGTGTTCGACGCGAAGCTGGCCGGCCGCTGGGACGACCACCTGCCGAAGATGGTCACGTTCTGGTCGAGCCTCGTACTCGGCACCAAAGGCTATCGCGGCAACGTGCAGCAGGCGCACCAGCCGCTCGACGGGATCGAGCCGGCCCATTTCAGCCGCTGGCTGGCGCTGTTCCTGAGGACCGTCGAGGCGCGCTACGCGCCGCCCGCGGCGATCCGCTTCATGGCGCCCGCGCTGCGGATCGCCCAGAGCCTGCAGTTGAGCCGGTTCGGCTGGGATTATCGGATTCCGCCCGAGCAGCAGGCGCTGCTCGATGCGATCGCGCCGCGCCGCCGCGACGCGGGCGACGATCCGCACGCGCTGCCGTCGCGTGCCCGCGGCGAACCGTTTCCGACGAAGATCGTCGGACGCAGCGCCGACCCGGACGCGTGACGCGCGGCCCGTGACGCCGGGCGCACCACCCGCGGCAGATCGACGCACCGCCTAGCGCGGCGTATTGCCCGACTCGACGCCCCAGCGCGCGAGCGCGGCATCGTCGGTGCTGCGCGCATCGACCCAGCGCTCGCCGTCCGGCGTCGTTTCCTTCTTCCAGAACGGCGCCTCGGTCTTCAGATAGTCCATCACGAATTCGCACGACGCGAACGCATCGCCGCGGTGCGACGCGACCGTCGCGACCATCACGATCTGGTCGAGCGGCAGCAGCCTGCCGACGCGATGCACGATCGCGACGTCGATGCCCGGCCAGCGCCGGCCGGCCTCGGCGGCAATCTTCTCGAGCGCCTTCTCGGTCATCCCCGGATAGTGCTCGAGCTCCATCGCGGCGACCGAATCGCCTTCGTTCAGGTCGCGCACCGTGCCGACGAAACACGCGACGGCGCCGATCTTCGGGTTGCGCGCGCGCAATGCCGCGACTTCGGCATTCAGATCGAAATCGTCGGCCTGGACTCGTACCGTTGCCATCGCGCGCCCCTCAGCCGCCCGTCACCGGCGGAAAGAACGCGACCTCGCAGCCTTCGGTGAGCCGCGTGTCGGGATCGGTCATCTCGTGGTTGCAGGCCATGCGCAGCGCGCGCCCCTCGGCGAGCGTCTCGGCCCATACGCCGCCGCGCACGCGCAACCAGGCGCGCACGTCGCCGACGGTCGTCACGCTGTCCGGCACGGTTGCCGCTTCGTCGGCGACACCCAGTGCCTCGCGCACGCTTGCAAAAAATTTCAGCTGAATCTTCATGGTTCGGGAAGCCGTCGCGTTACGACAGCAGTTCGGAAAACGGAATGAAACGGACGGTCTCGCCGGCGCTGATCACGTGCTGCGGCGGGTTGTCGATCAGGCCGTCGCCCCAGACCGTCGACGTCAGCACCGCCGAGCTCTGGTTCGGAAACAGGTCGAGCCCGCCGGCCGCGTTGACGCGCGCACGCAGGAATTCGTTGCGCCGGTCGCCCTTGCCTTGCGAAAAGTCCGCACGCAGCGACAGTGCGCGCGGCGCGACGTCACGCACGCCGGACAGGCGCAGCAGGAACGGCCGCACGAACAGCAGGAACGTGACGAAGCTCGACACGGGGTTGCCGGGCAAGCCGATGAAGTGCGCGTCCGCACGCTCGTCGCCGCGGCGCACCGCGCCGTACGCGAGCGGCTTGCCGGGCTTCATCGCGATCTGCCACAGCGCGAGCCGCCCTTCGGCCTCGACGGCGGGCTTTACGTGATCCTCGTCGCCGACCGATACGCCGCCGCTCGTCAGGATCACGTCGTGATCGCGCGCGGCCTCGCGCAGCGTGTCGCGCGTCGCGGCGAGCGAATCGGGCACGATCCCGTAGTCGGTCACGTGGCAGCCGAGCCGCTCCAGCAACCCGCGCAGCGTGAAGCGGTTCGAGTTGTAGATCGCGCCGGGCTTCAGCGGCTCGCCCGGCATCGTCAGTTCGTCGCCGGTGAAGAACACCGCGACGCGAATCCGCCGTGCGACCGACAGCTGCGCGCAGCCGACCGATGCGGCCAGGCCGAGCGCCTGCGGCGTGAGCCGCGTGCCGGCCGGCAGGATCACCGAACCCTGGCGGATGTCCGCGCCCTGCGCGGTGATCCATTCACCGGCCTTCGGCGTGTGCAGGATCTCGACCGCGTCGCCGTCGGCCGATGCCTGCTCCTGCATCACGACCGCGTCGGCGCCGGGCGGCACCGTTGCGCCGGTGAAGATCCGCGCGGCCGTGCCGGCCGCGAGCGGCCCAGCCGGATGGCCGGCCGGAATGCGCTGCGACACCGGCAACCGCCGATCGCCGTGCAGCAGGTCGGCGACGCGCACCGCATAGCCGTCCATCGCGCTCGTATGCATCGGCGGCACGTCGAGCGGCGAGCTCACGTCGGCGGCCAGCACGCGGCCGAGCGCATCGAGCGTGGCGACGGTCTCCGCGCCGGGCAGCGGCTTCGCGGCATCGAGCAGCGCGGCGAGCGCCTCGGCGGTCGACAGCATCGGCGCGCGCGGCGCCGCGGGATTCGGGTTCGACATCGATGGAATCGGGGATCGTTGGAGTCAATACGTCATTGTAGCGACGCCGTCGCACCGGCGCGCGATATGGCGGACATGCGAAAACTGTGATCGGCGCGAACGCGCGGGTCTGGCACTTGTTTCGCGCGACAGGCCATGCCCGGGCGCCAAACGAAACGGCCGGAACCCCGATCCGTTCGACGAATCGGCGTTCCGGCCGTCCCGCGCAGCCGGGCCCGCGGGCCCGGCCGTGCGTCATGCACCCGTATGGGCGACGATGAAGTCCTTCACCTGCCGGGCATCGGCCTTCACGACCTCGAAGCGCTGCGGCAGCGCCTCGAGCCCGTCGAACGCGGCCGGCCGCTCGGCTTCGCGATCGAGCGCCTCGCGGATCGTCTCGCCGAACTTGATCGGCTGCGCCGTCTCGAGCACGACCATCGGCACGCCGGCATCCAGGTGCTCGCGTGCGACCTTCACGCCGTCGGCCGTGTGCGTGTCGATCATCGTGTCGTAACGCGAGAACACGTCGCGAATCGTCGCGATCCGGTCGGCGTGGCTGCTGCGGCCCGACACGAAGCCGAACTCGGCGACGCGCGCGAAATCGCCGCTCGCCGCGAGATCGAAACCGCCCTTCTCCTCGACGTCGCGGAACAGCTGCATCACGCGCGCCGGATCGCGGCCGAGCAGGTCGAACACGAAACGCTCGAAATTCGACGCCTTCGAGATGTCCATGCTCGGGCTGCTCGTGTGATACGTATTCTCGGCGCTGCGCACGCGATACGCGCCCGTGCGGAAGAACTCGTCGAGCACGTCGTTCTCGTTGGTCGCGACCACGAGCTTCGCGATCGGCAGCCCCATCATCCGCGCGATGTGGCCCGCGCAGACGTTGCCGAAGTTGCCCGACGGCACCGTGAACGACACGCGCTCGTCGTTGGACTGCGTCGCCGCGAAGTAGCCCTTGAAGTAGTACACGACCTGCGCGACGACGCGCGCCCAGTTGATCGAATTGACCGTGCCGATCTTCTGCTGCGCCTTGAACGCGTGATCGTTCGACACGGCCTTCACGATGTCCTGGCAGTCATCGAACACGCCTTCCACCGCGAGATTGAAGATGTTCGGGTCCTGCAGGCTGAACATCTGGGCCGTCTGGAACGCGCTCATCTTCTTGTGCGGCGACAGCATGAACACGCGCACGCCGGCCTTGCCGCGCATCGCGTATTCGGCCGCGCTGCCCGTGTCGCCCGACGTCGCGCCGAGGATGTTCAGCGCTTCGCCGTGCTTCGCGAGCGTGTACTCGAACAGGTTGCCGAGCAACTGCATCGCCATGTCCTTGAACGCCAGCGTCGGGCCGTTCGACAGCTCGAGCAGCGACAGCGCCGCGCCATGCTCGGTGCCGAGCGTCTTCAGCGGCGTGATGTCGGACGCGTTCTCGCCGTGGCGCGTGTTGCGGTATACATCGGCCGTGTACGTGCGGCGCGTGATCGCGCGCAGGTCGTCGGCCGGCACGTCGTCGCAGAACTTCGACAGGATCTCGAACGCGAGATCCGCGTACGACAGCGTGCGCCAGCGCGCGAGCTCGTCGGCGGACACCCGCGGATACTCGGCCGGCAGGTAGAGCCCGCCGTCCTTCGCGAGACCGCCGAGCAGGATGTCGGAGAACGTATGGCGCTCGCCGATGCCGGCGCCGCGCGTGGAGATGTAGTTCATGTCGCTTTCCGTCCTCAGTTCAGCGCTTCCATGCGCAGCTTCGTCACCTTCGACACGACCGTCGCGAGGCGCTCGATCTGCGCGATCGCCGCATTGACGTTCTTCTCGACCGTTTCGTGCGTGATCAGGATGATGTCGGTTTCGCCCTTCGCGTCGTCGACCTGCTCCGACTCCTTCTGCAGCAGCGCGTCGATCGAGATGCCCGACGCGGCGAGGATGCGCGTGATGTCGGCCAGCACGCCGGTTTGATCGGCGACGCGCAGGCGCAGGTAGTAGCCGCTCGTCACTTCCTCGATCGGCAGGATCGGCGTGTTCGACAGGCTGTCCGGCTGGAACGCGAGATGCGGCACGCGATGCTCGGGGTCGGCCGTATGCAGGCGCGTGACGTCGACGAGATCCGCGACCACCGCCGACGCGGTCGGCTCCGCGCCCGCGCCCTTGCCGTAGTACAGCGTCGTGCCCACCGCATCGCCGTGCACGACGACCGCGTTCATCGCGCCCTCGACGTTCGCGAGCAGGCGCTTCTCCGGGATCAGCGTCGGGTGCACGCGCAGCTCGATGCCGTTCTCGGCGCGACGCGTGATGCCGAGCAGCTTGATCCGGTAGCCGAGCTCTTCCGCGTAGCGGATGTCGGTCGCGTCGAGCTTGCTGATGCCCTCGACGTAAGCGCGGTCGAACTGCACCGGCACGCCGAACGCGATCGCGCTCATGATCGTCGCCTTGTGCGCGGCGTCGACGCCTTCGATGTCGAAGGTCGGGTCGGCTTCCGCGTAGCCGAGTTCCTGCGCGGCCTTCAGCGCGGTCGCGAAATCGAGCCCGCGGTCGCGCATTTCCGACAGGATGTAGTTGGTCGTGCCGTTGATGATGCCCGCGATGTACTGGATGCGGTTTGCGGTCAGGCCTTCGCGCAGCGCCTTGATGATCGGGATGCCGCCGGCGACGGCCGCCTCGAACGCCACCATCACGCCCTTTTCGCGCGCGGCCTCGAAGATCTCGGTGCCGTGCACCGCGAGCAGCGCCTTGTTCGCCGTCACGACGTGCTTGCCGTTCGCGATCGCGCGCAGCACGAGCTCGCGCGCGATGCCCGTGCCGCCGATCATCTCGGCGATGATCGCGATCGACGGATCGTCGACGACCGAATTGAAATCGTCGGTGATCTGCGCGGCGGCGGCATCCCCGCCGAGCACGGCCTGCGCCTTGGCCGGATTACGCACGGCAATGCGCGCGACCTCGATGCCGCGCCCCGCGCGTCGCTTGATTTCTTCCTGGTTGCGGCGCAGCACCGTGAAGGTGCCGCTGCCCACCGTGCCGAAGCCCAACAGGCCAACTTTGATCGGTTCCATGCTGCGTGTGATCGATGAGTAAGAAGTAGTGAATTCCGCGTGACCCTGGCCGCTCAGGCCGAGTGGCGCTTGCGGTAGCCGTCGAGGAAGCGTGCGATCCGGTTGATCGAATCGGTCAGGTCGTCGAGGTTCGGCAGGAAGACCACGCGGAAGTGGTCCGGCGTCTCCCAGTTGAAACCCGTGCCCTGCACCAGCAGCACACGCTCCTCGAGCAACAGGTCGAGAATGAACTGCTGGTCGTTCTGGATCGGGTAGAGCTTCGGGTCGAGGCGCGGGAACATGTACAGCGCGGCCTGCGGCTTCACGCAAGTCACGCCCGGGATCGACGTCAGCATGTCGTACGCGAGCTCGCGCTGCTTGTACAGGCGCCCGCTCGGCACGATGAGTTCGTTGATGCTCTGGTAGCCGCCGAGCGCCGTCTGGATCGCGAACTGCCCGGGCACGTTCGCGCACAGGCGCATCGACGACAGGATACCCAGCCCCTCGAGGTAATCCTTCGCGCGCCGGCGGTTGTCGCCGCCGAGGCCCGACACGGCCATCCAGCCCGCGCGGTAGCCGCACGAGCGATAGCTCTTCGACAGGCTGTTGAACGTGACGGTGATCACGTCCTCCGACAGCGAACCCATCGCGGTGTGCTCGAGGCCGTCGTAGACGATCTTGTCGTAGACCTCGTCGGCGAACACGATCAGCCCGTGCTGGCGCGCGATCTCAAGCAGCTCGAGCAGCAATTCGTCGGAGTAAAGCGCGCCCGTCGGGTTGTTCGGGTTGATCACGACGATCGCCTTCGTGTTCGGCGTGATCTTGCTGCGGATGTCGTCGAGATCGGGCATCCACGCGTTCTGCTCGTCGCACACGTAGTGCACCGGCGTGCCGCCCGACAGGCTCACCGCGGCCGTCCACAGCGGGTAGTCGGGCGCGGGCAGCAGCACTTCGTCGCCGTCGTTCAGCAGCGCCTGGGTCGCCATCACGATCAGCTCGGACGCGCCGTTGCCGATGTAGATGTCGTCGAGGCCGACGCCCACGACGCCCTTTTCCTGCGTGTAGTGCATCACGGCCTTGCGCGCCGAGAACACGCCCTTCGAATCGGAATAACCCGACGACGACGGCAGGTTGCGGATCATGTCCTGGATGATCTCGTCCGGCGCGTCGAAACCGAACGGCGCGAGGTTGCCGATGTTCAGCTTGATGATGCGGTGGCCTTCTTCCTCGAGGCGCTTCGCGTGCTCGAGCACCGGGCCACGGATGTCGTAGCAGACGTTGAGCAGCTTGTTCGACTTCTGAATCGGTTTCACGACGACACGGTTCCTGGGTTGGCCTTGCGGCCGGGGGGACGGGATCAAAACTGGAAAGCGGCCGGTCTGTGCGCGCTGTCTAGACTGGAAAAAAGCGGGCGGTCGGACGCGGCTTGTGGCGACGCACGACGCAAGTGGCGCCCGGGGGCGGCCAAAAAGTTATAATTTAGCGGATTTTGGCCGACTTTCGCAATGCACCATAGCCGCGCCGGGCCCGCGCCGTCAGGCGTCCCCATGTGGCCAGGCGCGCGAAACCGGCCATCCGGGCCCCTGCGGCCCTTGCGATACATGCCCTTACGGAACCGCGGAATACCGATTTGAAACTGCACCAGGACACGAGCGGCGCGCTCAATACCGTCACCGGCTACGGCCCCGATTACGTCGACGTCAATCTCGAACGCCATGAAACGAGCGTCATCGTGCTGCCCGGCGCGCCGGTCCAGGCATGGCCGGTGTCGTCGTTCGACGCGCTCGCGCCCGAGCATTTCGCGATGCTGCTCGACCCGACGCCCGAGCTCGTGATCTTCGGCAGCGGCGCGCGGCTGCGCTTCCCGCACCCGCGGCTCGTCGCGGCGCTCACGGCGAAGCGGATCGGCGTCGAGACGATGGATTTCCAGGCGGCCTGCCGCACCTACAACATCCTGATGGCCGAGGGCCGCAAAGTCGCCGCCGCGCTCTTAATTGAACGTTAATCCCCGATGCGGTAAAACTCGGGCCGGCGCAACGGGTCGATCCCCCGATCGGTCCGGCCAGGCCGCCCGCCGCCGGCACAACCCGCCGGCGGCCCGTCACCCCAACCAACAGGCTGAAAATCCATGAACGATACGCCCTCGAGGCTACCGCTCAACCGCATCACGCTCGTCCTCCTGATCGTCGCGCTCGCGATCGTCTGGTTCGCGCCGCTCGGGCTGCGCCACCTGATCCCGAGCGACGAAGGCCGCTACGCGGAAATGGCGCGCGAGATGTTCGTCACCGGCGACTGGATCACGCCGCGCTACAACGGCTACAAGTACTTCGAGAAGCCGCCGCTGCAGACCTGGCTGAATGCGCTGACCTTCGCGTGGTTCGGCATCGGCGAATGGCAGGCGCGCCTCTACACGGCCGTCGCGAGCTTCGCCGGCGTGCTGCTCGTCGGCTACACCGGCGCGCGCCTGTTCAACCCGCTGTCGGGCTTCCTCGCGGCCGTCGTGCTCGCGAGCTCGCCGTACTGGAACCTGATGGGCCACTTCAACGCGCTCGACATGGGGCTCGCGTTCTGGATGGCGCTGTCGCTCTGCTCGCTGCTGCTCGCGCAGCGGCCCGGGCTGCGCCCCGCCGCGGTGCGCGGCTGGATGTGGGCATGCTGGGCCGCGATGGCGCTCGCGGTGCTGTCCAAGGGCCTCGTCGGCCTGATCCTGCCCGGCGCCGTGCTCGTGCTCTATACGCTGATCGCGCGCGACTGGGCGCTGTGGAAGCGCCTGTACCTGGTCAGCGGCCTCGTGATCTTCTTCGCGATCGTCACGCCGTGGTTCGTGCTGGTGCAGCAGCGCAACCCCGAGTTCTTCAACTTCTTCTTCATCGTCCAGCAGTTCCGCCGGTACCTGACCCCGGAACAGAACCGCCCGGGCCCGCTGTACTACTTCGTGCCGGTGCTGCTGGTCGGCTTCCTGCCGTGGCTGTCGGTCGCGTGGCAGAGCATCCGCCATGCGCTGCGGATGCCGCGCCAGCCAAACGGCTTCTCGCCGATGCTGGTGCTGCTGATCTGGAGCGCCTTCATCTTCCTGTTCTTCAGCACGTCGCATTCGAAGCTGATCTCGTACGTGCTGCCGGTCGCGCCGGCGCTCGCGCTGATCATCGGCGCGTACCTGCCGCTGATGACGGCCGACCGGTTCCGCCGCCACCTGCTCGGCTACCTCGTGTTCTTCGTCGCCGCGGCGTTCGGGATCATCTTCCTCGCGTACCAGGGCGATGCCCGCACGCCGAACGCGCTGTACCGCGCGTTCCAGATGTGGCTGTACGCGGGCCTCGCGGTCTCGGCCGCGCTGACGCTCGCGGCCGCGTGGCTGAACCGCCGGACGGGCGCGGCCGCCGCGCTCGCCGCGTTCGGCGCCGCATGGCTCGCGTTCGGCACGATCGGCGGCACCGGGCACGACGAGTTCGGCCGCTACAGCTCGGGCGCGCTGCTCGCGCCGGCCGTGCGCGCCGAACTGGCGAAGCTGCCGCCCGACACGCCGTTCTACTCGATCGAGATGCTCGACCATACGTTCCCGTTCTACATGGGCCACACGACGATCATGGTCCAGCGCCAGGACGAGCTCGCGTTCGGGATCTCGATGGAGCCGAACAAGTGGATTCCGACGGTCGACGAATGGATCGCGCGCTGGAAGCAGGAAACCCATGCGCTCGCGATCATGCCGCCCGGCCAGTACGACGCGCTGGTCAGCCAAGGTGTGCCGATGCGCGTGATCGCGCGCGACAACCGCCGCGTGATCGTCGAGAAACCGCAATCGTAAGGACGCCCCTCGCATGAATCCCGTTTCGTTCGTCTGCATCATCACCGGCGTGATGCTCAACGCCTGTGCGCAACTGCTGCTGAAAGCCGGCGTCAACGCCGTCGGGCACTTCGAATTCAGCCGTGCGAACATCCTCCCGGTCGGCCTGAAGATCGCGACCCAGCTGCCGATCATCGGCGGCCTCGGCTGCTACGTGCTGAGCGTCGTGGTCTGGATTCTCGGGCTGTCGCGGGTCGACGTGTCGATCGCGTACCCGATGCTGTCGCTCGGCTACGTGGTCAACGCGTTCGCGGCGTGGTACCTGTTCGGCGAGGTGCTGTCGGTCCAGCGGCTCGTCGGGATCGGCATCATCCTGATCGGCGTGCTCGTGCTCGCGCGCAGTTGAGCATGCCCCGCGGCGTTAAGTGTCCGCCTACAAAAAATCACGGTGCGAATCCGCCAACCGGTGTTTAATGCCGGTTTCGGGCGGATCGCCCGACCCTTTTATTACACGCCATTACAGGCCAACGCGTTCATGAGCCAGACTACCGCTCCGTTTCTGCCGTTCACCCGACCGGAAATCGACGAGGAAACCATCCAGGGCGTCGTCGACGTGCTGCGCTCGGGCTGGATCACCACCGGCCCGCAATGCCAGAAATTCGAGGCCGCGCTGTCCGACTACTGCGGCGGGCGGCCGGTCCGCGCGTTCAATTCGGGCACCTGCACGCTCGAGATCGGCCTGCGCATCGCGGGCGTCGGTGCCGGCGACGAGGTGATCACGACGCCGGCGTCGTGGGTCTCGACCAGCAACGTGATCATCGAAACGGGCGCGACGCCCGTGTTCGCCGACATCGATCCCGTCACGCGCAACATCGACCTCGACAAGCTCGAGCAGGCGATCACGCCGCGCACGAAGGCGATCATCCCCGTGTTCCTGTCCGGCCTGCCGGTCGACATGGACCGCCTGTACGCGATCGCGCGCGCGCACAAGCTGCGCGTGATCGAGGACGCCGCGCAGGCGTTCGGCTCGACGTGGAACGGCAAGCGCATCGGCGCGATCGGCGACATCGTGTCGTTCAGCTTCCACGCGAACAAGAACCTGACGACGATCGAAGGCGGCGCGCTGGTGCTGAACAACGAGGACGAAGCGACACTCGCGCAGAAGTACCGGCTGCAGGGCATCACGCGCACCGGCTTCGACGGGATGGACTGCGACGTGCTCGGCGGCAAGTACAACCTGACCGACGTCGCCGCCCGCGTCGGCCTCGGCCAGCTGCCGCACATCGAACGCTTCACCGCGCAGCGCCGCGCGCTCGCCCGCGCGTATTTCGCCGCGTTCGACGGCGGCGCGGCCGTGAAGCTCGGCGTCGGCCTGCCGGTTGCCGACTTCGCGAACAGCAACTGGCACATGTTCCTGATCACGCTGCCGCTCGAGCGGCTGACGATCACGCGCGCCGAATTCATGGCGCAGCTGAAGGAACGCGGCATCGGCACGGGCATCCACTACCCGGCGATCCATCTTTTCACGCTGTACCGTGCGCGCGGCTTCAAGGAGGGCATGTTCCCCCACGCCGAACGGTACGGCGCGTCGACCGTCACGCTGCCGCTGTTCACGCAGATGACGGAAGGCGACGTGCGTCGCGTGGTCGACGCCATCAACCAGATTTGTGAACAATACGGAAAATAAGCGTACATGAGTCACCTTGAAGCACGCGCCGGGCATCCGGGGGCCGGCCATCCGGTCGCCGGGCACCTGGACGCCGGTCGGCCCGAAGTCTCGGTCATCATCCCCGTATACAACGAGGAAGACGGCCTCGCCGCGCTGTTCGCGCGGCTGTATCCGGCGCTCGACGCACTCGACACGTCGTATGAAGTGATCCTGATCAACGACGGCAGCCGCGACCGCTCGGCCGCGATGCTCGCCGATCAGTTCCACGTACGGCCCGACACGACGCGCGTCGTGCTGCTCAACGGCAACTACGGTCAGCACATGGCCATCCTCGCGGGCTTCGCGCAGTCGCGCGGCGAGATCGTCATCACGCTCGACGCCGACCTGCAGAACCCGCCCGAGGAAATCGGCAAGCTGATCGCGAAGATGCGCGAGGGCTACGACTACGTCGGCTCGATCCGCAAGCAGCGCCAGGACAGCCTGTGGCGGCGCAAGGCGTCGCAGATGATGAACCGGCTGCGCGAGCGCATCACGCGCATCAAGATGACCGACCAGGGCTGCATGCTGCGCGCATACAGCCGCCGCATCATCGACACGATCAACGTGTGCGGCGAAGTCAACACGTTCATCCCCGCGCTCGCGTACACGTTCGCGCAAAAGCCGACCGAAATCGAGGTCGCGCACGAGGAACGCTTCGCAGGCGAATCGAAGTATTCGCTGTACAGCCTGATCCGGCTGAACTTCGACCTCGTGACCGGCTTCTCGGTCGTGCCGCTGCAGTGGCTGTCGTTCATCGGCGTGATCCTGTCGCTCGGCTCCGCCGCGCTGTTCGTGCTGCTGCTCGTGCGCCGCTTCATCGTCGGCGCGGAAGTGCAAGGCGTGTTCACGCTGTTCGCCATTACGTTCTTCCTGCTCGGCGTGATCATCTTCGCGCTCGGCCTGCTCGGCGAGTACGTCGGCCGCATCTACCAGCAGGTGCGCGCACGGCCGCGCTACCTGATCCAGGCCGTGCTCGAGCAGCACGACGGCGTGCCGCCGGTGCCGGCCGACGCGAACCGCACGGGAGCCCGGCAATGAAGCCGCGCGCGGTCGTCTTCGCGTATCACAACGTCGGCGTGCGCTGCCTGCAGGTGCTGCTCGCGCGCGGCGTCGACGTCGCGCTCGTCGTCACGCACGAGGACAACCCGAACGAGAACATCTGGTTCGGCAGTGTCGCGTCCGTCGCGGCCGAGCACGGCATCCCGGTCGTCACGCCGGCCGATCCCGCCGATCCGGCGCTGCGCCGCGCGGTATCCGACGCGCGGCCCGACTTCATCTTCTCGTTCTACTACCGGCACATGCTGCCGGTGGACCTGCTCGCGATCGCGCCGCGCGGCGCGTACAACATGCACGGTTCGCTGCTGCCGAAATACCGGGGTCGGGTACCGACCAACTGGGCCGTGCTGAACGGCGAGACCGAAACCGGCGCGACGCTGCACGAGATGGCCGCGAAGCCCGACGCGGGCGCGATCATCGGCCAGACCGCGGTGCCGATCCTGCCGGACGACACGGCCGCGCAGGTGTTCGACAAGGTCACGGTGGCCGCCGAACAGACGCTCTGGCGCGTGCTGCCCGCGCTGCTCGCCGGCGAGGCGGCGCACCTGCCGAACGACCTGTCGAGCGGCAGCTACTACGGCGGGCGCAAGCCCGAGGACGGCCGCGTCGACTGGTCGAAACCGGCCGCGCAGGTCTACAACCTGGTGCGCGCGGTCGCGCCCCCGTATCCGGGCGCGTTCACGGACGTCGACGGCACGCGTTTCGTGATCGCGCGCGCACGTCTCGCGGCGCCCGGCAGCGCGGCAGCGGCCGCCGCGGCGGATTTGCCGCCCGGCCTGCACGTAAGCGATAATGCGCTATTCGGCGTCTGCGGCGACAGCCGCGCCTTGTCCATTCTCGAGCTGTGGCAGCAGCGCGACGGCAGCGAAACCGTCGTGACGCCCGCGGAATTCGCGCAGTTCATTCATTCTTCCCGTCATTCATGAAAGCAAAAAAAGTCCTGATCCTGGGTGTGAACGGCTTCATCGGCCATCACCTGTCGAAGCGCATTCTTGAAACCACCGATTGGGAAGTGTTCGGCATGGACATGCAGACCGATCGGCTGGGCGACCTCGTCAACCACGAGCGGATGCATTTCTTCGAAGGCGACATCACGATCAACAAGGAGTGGGTCGAGTATCACGTGAAGAAGTGCGACGTGATCCTGCCGCTCGTCGCGATCGCGACGCCGGCCACCTACGTCCAGCAGCCGCTGCGCGTGTTCGAGCTCGACTTCGAGGCGAACCTGCCGATCGTGCGTTCGGCCGTCAAGTACGGCAAGCACCTCGTGTTCCCGTCGACCTCCGAGGTCTACGGCATGTGCTCGGACGAGCAGTTCGATCCGGACGCGTCGGCACTCACCTACGGCCCGATCAACAAGCCGCGCTGGATCTACGCATGCTCGAAGCAGCTGATGGACCGCGTGATCTGGGGTTACGGGATGGAAGGCCTGAACTTCACGCTGTTCCGCCCGTTCAACTGGATCGGCCCGGGCCTCGACTCGATCTACACGCCGAAGGAAGGCAGCTCGCGCGTGGTCACGCAGTTCCTCGGCCACATCGTGCGCGGCGAGAACATCAGCCTCGTCGACGGCGGCTCGCAGAAGCGCGCGTTCACCGACATCGGCGACGGCATCAGCGCGCTGATGAAGATCATCGAGAACAAGGACGGCGTCGCGTCGGGCAAGATCTACAACATCGGGAATCCGAAGAACAACTTCTCGGTTCGCGAACTCGCGCACAAGATGCTCGAACTGGCCGCGGAATTCCCCGAGTACGCCGACTCGGCCAAGCAGGTGAAGCTCGTCGAAACGACGTCCGGCGCCTACTACGGCAACGGCTACCAGGACGTGCAGAACCGCGTGCCGAAGATCGACAACACGATGCAGGAGCTCGGCTGGGCGCCGCAGGCGACGTTCGACGACGCGCTGCGCAACATCTTCGAGGCGTATCGCGGCCACGTCGCCGACGCGCGCGCGCTCGTCGAACAACAAGGCTGACCGGGACGTTCGCTTGGCTCGTATCGTCCTCAAGATCGACGTCGACACGCTGCGCGGCACACGCGAAGGCGTGCCGAACCTCGCGCGCATCTTCGATCGCTTCAGCGCGCGCGCGACCTTCCTCTTCAGCCTCGGGCCCGATCACACCGGCTGGGCGCTGCGGCGGGTGTTCCGCCCGGGTTTCCTGAAGAAGGTGTCGCGCACGTCGGTGGTCGAACACTACGGCGTGAAGCAGCTGATGTACGGCGTGCTGCTGCCGGGCCCCGACATCGGCCGCCGCGCGATCGCCGACATGCGCGCGATCCACGAGGCCGGCTTCGAATGCGGGATCCACACGTGGGATCACGTGTACTGGCAGGACAACGTCCGTGCGCGCGATCGCGACTGGACCGCGCGTGAAATGCAGAAGAGTCACGCGCGCTTCATCGAGATCTTCGGCGCGCCGCCCGTCACGCACGGCGCGGCCGGCTGGCAGATGAACGATGCCGCGTTCGAGCAGATCGACGCGTGGGGCATGCGCTACGCCTCCGACGGGCGCGGCCACTCGCCGTACCTGCCGGTCGTCGGCGGCCGCACGCTGTCGCACGTGCAGATGCCGACCACGCTGCCGACGCTCGACGAAGTGCTCGGCATCGACGGCGTCGACACGCACAACGTCGCCGCGCACCTCCTCAAGTTCACCGAAACCAATCCGCACGACCAGGTGTTCACGCTGCATGCGGAACTGGAAGGCCAGAAGCTCGCGCCCGTGTTCGAGCAGCTGCTCGCCGGCTGGCGCGCGCAAGGCCACACGTTTGCGACGATGGGCGACTACCACGCGACGCTGGACCGCGACACGCTGCCATCGTACCCTGTCACGTGGGGCGAAATCCCCGGCCGCTCCGGCGAACTGATCGTCCAGCCCGACTGAGTCCGCGCGCGAGCCGGCGGCGCCCGCAGCGCCCTGCCGCGCGTTGCCGGGACGCCGCACCGCGCCGCCGCAGCGGCGCCTTTCCATAACAACAGGAGAAACACGTGTCTGTCGAAGTTGACCGTCAAGTTCCCGATTTCACCGCACCGGCCACGGGCGGCGACATTTCGCTGTCCGACCTGAAAGGCAAGAAGCTCGTGCTGTACTTCTATCCGAAGGACAACACGCCGGGCTGCACGACCGAAGGGCTGCAGTTCCGCGATCTCTATCCGAAGTTCAAGAAAGCCGGTGCGGAAGTCATCGGCGTGTCGCGCGACAGCCTGCGCTCGCATGACAACTTCAAGGCAAAGCTCGAACTGCCGTTCCCGCTGATCTCCGATGCCGACGAAGCGCTGTGCGCGCTGTTCGATGTCATCAAGATGAAGAAGATGTATGGCAAGGAAGTGCGCGGAATCGAGCGCTCGACGTTCCTGATCGACGCCGACGGCGTGCTCCGTCAGGCATGGCGCGGCATCAAGGTGCCGGGTCACGTGGACGACGTGCTAAGTGCTGTACAAGCGCTTTGAGGCGCGTTATATTGGGCCGCAATGAATGCCCGTTCGATCCATATTTCTCGTAGCTGCGCCGGTGCTCGATGCGATGCTTCCCGGCACCTGACGCGCATCACGACATCAGCCGAGCCGCATGTCCCTGTCGACGGGGCAGCGGCTTTTTTTATGGATTGCGCGCCGGCCTTCCCGGTCCGGCCCTAACCGCATCAAGGAGCTGATCGACACTTAGGCGAACCGGCTAGACGAATTTCCTGTGCGCCACCGCGCGCAAACTGCGTCTACGTCACGCAGGATGCGATCAGCGGCGCACGCCATGCGACACGATTCCTCCCGAGGGACACCATGCCTTTGCCTACCCCCCCCAGCAAGCTCGGCAGCCTGCTGCCGCCCGACGAATACAAGGCGAAAGCGCGGCCCGCGAAAGCCGCGAAGAAATCCGCCGAAGGGGACGCATCCACAGCCGGTGACTATGGTCCGGCCAGCGTGGCCCAACCGATGATCGAAGCCGCGAACACGGCCGCGCCGCTGCGTGCCGTCGCGTCTTCGGCGCCTGATGCCGCACCCGCGCGCGGCCGCAAGACCAAGCAGACGGCCGCGCTGCTGCAGCCGATG